>JAYQUR010000262.1:0-5251 GCA_038148075.1 Alphaproteobacteria bacterium
CTGGGCACGCAGACGATCGCGCGCGCCATTGCGGCGCTCGATTCGGACGATGCGCTCAACCTGATTTCCGCGCTCGAGGAGACCAAGCAGCGAAGCGTACTGCATGCCGTTCCGGCCGCGCTTCGCGCGATGATCGAGGAAGGCCTGACTTTCCCCGAAGACAGCGCCGGCCGGCTGATGCAGCGCGAGTTCGTCGCCGTTCCGGCTTTCTGGACGGTCGGCGAGGTGATCGATTTCCTGCGCGAGAGCGACGATTTGCCCGACGATTTCTACGACATTTTTGTCGTCGACCCGCGGCACCGGCTTATCGGCGCCGTTGCTCTGAGCAAGGTTCTCAGGACCAAGCGGCCGGTTCCGATCCGCGACATCATGATGACCGAAATCCTGACCGTGCCGCTCGAGATGGATCAGGAAGAGGTCGCTTACATCTTCGCGCAGCAGGATCTTCTTTCGGCGCCGGTGGTTGACGGCGTCGGACGCCTGATCGGCGTGATCATGATCGACGATATCGTCGACGTCATCCACGAAGAAGCGGAAGAGGATCTGATGCGCCTCGGCGGCGTTCAGGAGGACGACCTCTATCATGCCGTTCTCGATACCGGTAAGGCGCGATTCATGTGGCTGTTCGTCAATCTCGGTACCGCCATTCTCGCGTCGATCGTCATCGGGCTCTTTCAGGGAACGATCGAGCAGATCGTCATGCTTGCGGTCCTGATGCCCATCGCGGCCTCGATGGGCGGCAATGCGGGCACGCAGACGCTGACGGTGGCGGTCCGGGCCATCGCGATGAAGGAACTTACTCCTGCGAACGCCTTCCGGGTGCTGTCGAAGGAGATTCTCGTCGGGGCTTTCAACGGCCTCAGCTTTGCGGTCATCATCGGGGCCGTCGCCTGGGTGTGGTCGGGCAGCGTCGGTATCGGGATCGTCATGGCCGTGGCGATGGTGATCACGATGATCGTCGCGGGGCTCGCCGGCGCCGCGATTCCCCTCGGGCTGTCCAAGACCCGGTTCGACCCCGCTATCGCGTCCGGCGTGTTCCTGACCACCGTTACCGATGTCGTCGCGTTCCTTGCATTCCTTGGGCTCGGGGCCTGGTTCCTGATCTGATTGCGGCCGTCGATTGCCGGGTAATGCATTGATATAAAATCCAAATCGGAGACGTTCCCGATTTAGCAAACAATTAACGCTACGCCGCGATACTTGCACCGACCGGAATCAGGCCGTACGGGCGACGGTGGGCAAGTATCAATGACGGCGACGACGTTCAATTTCTCGCAGATCCGCGTAATGATCATCGACGACAATCGTCATATGCGTGCGTTGTTGTTTTCGATCATGCGGGCCCTGGGATTTCGGGAGATCAAGGAGTACGGCGATGCTGAGGCGGCGTTGCGGGAAATCGAGCATTTCGGGCCCGACATCGTGCTCACGGACTGGAATATGGAGCCGATGGACGGCATCGAGCTCGTCAAGCGCATTCGAAACGAGGGCGCCGAGGAAGTGCGCTATGTTCCGATCGTGATGCTGACGGGGCATTCCGAGGCCGATCGCGTGCGCGCGGCGCGCGATGCGGGCGCAAACGAATTCCTCGCGAAGCCCGTTTCGGCCAACTCGATTTACAGCCGAATCCTGCGGATCGTCGAGCACCCCCGTCCGTTCATCAAATCCGATGATTATTTCGGGCCCGACCGGCGGCGTCACGACGAGGGCCCTCCCGACGGGATGGCGGAGCGCCGGGAAGCTAACGGTGGCGCGACGGCCGACGATGCCCCCGAGTTGACCGAAAACGAAGCCGCCGAGCTTCTGGCGGGTTGAGGCAGGACGATGGCTGCGGAAACAGTAACCCCTCCGAACCCGCTGGCGAAGGCTAAGGCCGGCGACGGCCCGGTCTCGCTGGACCCGCAGGTGCTCGCGCGCGCCGAACAGGCGGTCGAGCTCCTGTCCGACGACTTCGCCGACTGGGCGCAAAAGGATATCCTTGCCTTGCGCGCGGCGGTCGAGAAAGGGAAGGCGGGGACGCTGCCCCCGGAAGATACGATCGCCACGATTTACAAGGGGGCGCTCGAGCTCAAGGGGCAGGGCGGAGCGTTCGGCTACGACTTCGTCACCACGATAGGGGATCTGCTCAACCGGTTCGTCGAGGACCGGACGACGATATCCAAGCGCGATTTTCAGATTATCGATGCGCATATAAACGCGATGCAGGCGGTCATCAGCGCCGATATCAAGGGATCGCGCGACGAAACCGGCGACCAGATCGTCGACGGGCTGCGCGTTCTCACGGAGCCGCGCGGCGCCTGATCTCGGTCGCCGTTCGGGGGCGGAATCTCCCGGTTTTCCACAGGAAATTCTTCCCCGCGCTGGCGTCGCCGCGACAGGCTTTGCATAGTGCTGCCATGACGGTTCATCTGATCAAGCTGGCGGTGGGGATCGAGAGCGTTTCGCACCTCGCGGAGCGCCAGAAGCTGCGTCTGGAAGCGGCGGTCGCGGCAGGCGAAGAGCCTGTTCTCAAGCACCTGACGCGCAACACGCCGCGCCGTGCGGCCGAAGTGCTGGACGGCGGCTCGATCTACTGGGTGATCAAGCGGGCGGTGCGGGCGCGCCAGCGGATCGTGAAGATCGATACCGCCGTAAACCGGCAGGGCGAGCCGCGCTGTGCGCTGATCTTCGATCCCGAGATCGTGCCTGTTCGCGCACAGCTGAACCGAGCATTCCAGGGGTGGCGCTATCTGGAGGCGAGGGATGCGCCGCCCGACGCCATCGGTCTTGCCGATGACGATACGGACGAGCTGCCGAGCGAGATGGCCGAAGAACTCCGCGACCTGGGCCTGCTCTAGCAACGGCGCCGCGCGGCCGGGTTATCCCTTGAGAAGCTGCTGGAGCTTGACCGACGGGTCGGCGAGCGCGGCTGCGTCGAACGCCTTGCCGGACATCATCAAACGGCGCGTAAAACGAAGGTCGCGCGGATTGTTGATCGCAGCCGCACCCTGTATCCGGCCGCCCTTGAGGTAGAACTCGACGAATTCTCCTGCATCGCGATCGCCGCGCACTGCGGTTTCGTCCCATTCCTCGGGCAGGCCCATGAGCTGGATATTGGCGTCGTACTGATCGGACCAGAACCAGGGGATTTCCGAATAGGGCTGCTCGTTGCCGAGCATGGCCTTCGCGGCGTTGATTGCCTGGTTCTGGGCGTTTTCCCAGGATTCGAGCCGGATACGGCGGCCAAGGACGGGATTGGGGTGGTTGGTGACGTCGCCGGCCGCGTAGATGTCCGGATGCGAGGTGCGGCCGTGCTCGTCGACGACGATGCCGTTGTCGATCGCCAAGCCGGCCGCCTCCGCGAGTTCGGTATTCGGGATCAGGCCGATGCCGACCACCGCGATATCGCAGTCGACTGCCGTGCCGTCCGACAGAACCACCTGTTCCAGGCTGCCCTCTCCGGAAAAGCGTTCGACCCCTGTCGACAGGCGGATATCGGCGCCGTTGCGGATATGCAAGTCGTGCACCCAGGCCGACATCTCGGGCGTCAGCGCGCGGGCGCAGACCCGGTCGGCGACCTCTACGACGATCGCGGTCGCGCCCCGCTTTCGGGCCGCCGCGGCAACCTCGAGACCGATCCATCCACCGCCGATGACGACGACCGTGGCCCCGTCCTTGAGGCGCGGACGGATCGCTTCCGCATCGGCAACGGTGCGGAGGGTGAATACCCCGTCGAGATCGGCGCCCGGCAGGTCGACCATGCGGGCGCGTCCGCCGGTGGCGATCATCAGTTTCGTCCAGGAGATCGTCTCGCCGTCGTACAGGGTGACCGTGCGCGCATCGGGATCGATGGCCTCGACGCCCAAGCCGAGCCGAAGCTCGATGCCTGCGTCTTCCAGCGTGCCCGGGGGCCACAGGAGGCAGGAGTCGCTTTCCGCGTCGCCGAGGAGGACTTCCTTGGAAAGGGGAGGCCGTTCGTGCGGCGCGATTTCCTCGTCGCCAACGATGACGATCCGGCCTTCGAAGCCTTCGTCGCGGAGTGTCTTCGCCGTCCAGCCGCCGGCCTGGCCGGCTCCGATGACGACGATAGTCTGTTCGGAAGTCATTGGCGCCGTAAAATCAGCCGTTCGGCATGCCGACGAGGATGTTGTCGCCGTCGATCTTGACTTCGTAGCACGTCAGATCTTCGGTTGCGGGCGGGGTTTCCGCCTTGCCGGTCTTGATGTTGAACTGCGCCCCGTGAAGCGGGCATTCGATGCAGTCGCCCTCGATATAGCCGTCGGCCATAGAGGCGTATGCGTGGGTGCAGATATCGTCCATCGCGTAGATCGTGCCGCCGAGGTTGATGATCGCAACCTCCTTGCCCTCGATGATGACCTGCATCGCCTCGTCTTCGTCGAGCTGGTCCATGGTAGCGGCCTGGTGAAACGTTACGTCACTCATCGTTCTTCCCGTGTTTGGTTGTTCGTCAGTTTATCCGATTGGAAGGCGCGCGGAGTCTACCGAAGCAGCTTGCCGCCCTCAACCTGAAAGCGCCGATTTCCACGGCCGAATATCGCCGGATTCATCTCGATTTCGCCGCGGTCGCGTTGTGGTTTATGATCCCGTCATAAACCGGATATCGACGCGATGCGAGCCCTTGCTGCGTTTTGTGTCCGGATGCGGGAATGATATACACTTCGATATCTAAGGAATAGGAGAGGGTCCCATGGCAACGGCTACCGACTCGATCAAGACCGAGCGCGAGAAAGAGCTCGAACTCATCATCAACGAGCTGGAGGAACTTAACGAGGAGGCCCAGCAAAAGAGCCTCTGGATCCGGACTCGCTGGAACCTGCCGAACCAGAAGTCGTGGCACCTGGGCGTCTCCGAGCGGCCCGAGCCGGGGCCGTACACCCTGGGGGTCGAATATCCCGCGGCGCAGCCTTGCGTGTGGAAGTGGGCGGATATCGAGAATTACCTGATGCAGCTCGTCGAGCTGTGCCCGCTGGAACTGACGGAGCGGCAGTCCGTGCTGCTGACGAACCCGGCCTTCGGGACCAAGGGCGTCAAGGTCACCAACACGATGCGCATCGCGATCTCGATCTACAAGAAGGGCGACGTCGCGGAATCGCATATGCATTCGCCCAACGCCAGCCGCACGATCATCTCCGAATCCGGCGGCTTCACGATGGTCGAGGGCGAGAAGATTCATCCCGTGCGCGGCGATCTCGTCTTCACGCCGAACGGCACCTGGCACGGTCATGGCAACGATGACGACAGCCCCGTGATC
>JAYQUR010000263.1:0-5191 GCA_038148075.1 Alphaproteobacteria bacterium
CAGGTCCTGCACCCGCATCGTGCCCAACATCAACCGGCTGGCGGCCGCGACGCGCGCGGCAGGCGGGATCGTCGTCTGGGTCAGCATGACCGTCTCCGAAGGCGACGACATGCCGAGCCTGTTCCCCGTGTATCACGATCATTTCTTCAGCCCCGACCGCATGCGCGCGCACAAGACCGGCCTGACCCGCGGCTCTCACGGCCATGCGCTCGACGCGCGGCTCGAACCCGAACCTTCGGACCTGACGGCCGAGAAGACCCGCTTCAGCGCGCTGGTGCAGGGCGCATCCGACCTCCACGAACAGCTCCAGGCGCATGGGATCGAGAACCTGCTGATCGGCGGCACGCTGACCAATATCTGCTGCGAGTCCACGGCCCGCGACGGCATGATGATCGGCTACAAGGTGATCATGGTCGAGGACTGCAATGCATCGCTCACCGACGAGGACCACCTCGCCGGTCTCACGTCCATCTACCAGTGTTTCGGCGACGTTCGGTCGACCGACGATGTAATCGCGAACGTGATCGGCGGCGTCGCGGACGCCCAGGCGGCGGAATAAGCGAGCGTGGCGCGCCAGACCAAGATTCCCTGCGTCATCCAGCGCGGCGGCACGTCGAAAGGCCCCTATTTTCTCGCCTCCGACCTCCCCTCTGACCCCGAGCTTCGCGATCGTGTGCTGCTGTCGATCATGGGATCGCCCGACCTGCGCCAGATCGACGGGCTGGGCGGTGCGGATCCGCTGACCAGCAAGGTTGCGATTGTCAGCCGGTCCGAGCGGCCGGGCGTCGATCTCGACTACCTGTTCTGCCAGGTAAAGATCGACCAGCCGCTCGTGGACGTAACGCCCAACTGCGGCAACATGCTGGCCGGCGTCGCGCCGTTCGCGCTCGAACACGGCCTCATCGACGCGTCGGACGGCACGACCACGGTCCGCATTCACATGGTCAATTCCGGAAATCTTTGCGACGCCCATATCAGAACGCCGGGCGGCGTCGTCGAATACGACGGCGACGCGCGCATAGACGGCGCACCGGGCACGTCCGCGCCGGTAATGATAGACTTTCTCGATACCGCGGGCTCCGCCTGCGGTTCGCTGCTGCCGACCGGCAATGTCGTCGACGTCGTGGACGGAATAAAGATCACCTGCGTCGACAACGGCATGCCCCTCGTCATGCTTCGGGCCTCGGATGTCGGCGCGACGGGTTACGAGACCCGCGACGAGTTGAACGCGGCGGACGACGTCAAGAAGCGGATCGAGTCCATTCGCCTGCAAATCGGAGAGGCGATGAATCTGGGCGACGTGACCGAGAAGGTCGTTCCCAAGATGTGTCTCGTCTCACCGCCGGTGAACGGCGGGACGATCAATACACGCTGCTTCATTCCGCATATATGCCATGCCTCGATAGGTGTGCTCGCGGCTGTGACCGTCGGGACAGCTTGCGTGATGCCGGGTTCCACCGCATTCGACCTGGCCGAGGTAGGGGACGGCAACCCGAAACCGATTTCGGTCGAGCACCCGACCGGCGAGTTCTCTGTCGAGCTCGAAACCGGCGATCCGGTCGACGGAATTCCCACGATCAGGCGCTCGGCGCTGCTCCGCACGACGCGCCGCCTGATGGAGGGCAACGCGCTCGTGCCGGCGGCGATCTGGGACGGCCGGACGGGCCTGGTTGCGGAGGCGGCGGAATGACGTCCGACCCGATCGTCGAGCGCCTGGCGAAGCTCGATACGCCGGCTGTTTCCGACGCGCTGGACCGGCTCGGGGCGCCGGGGCGCGTTACGGGCATTCCTCGCCTGACGACGCAGAAACGCATCGCCGGGAAGGTGCTGACGGTGAAACTCGGGACGGGCGAAGCGCTGTCCGGCCCGGTTCGCCACCTCTGCACCGCCGCCGTCGAGGCGGCGCAGCCGGGCGACGTCCTTGTCATCGAACAGCGTTCCGGCATCGAGGCAGCGGGATGGGGCGGGATTCTGTCGAATGGCGCGCAAGTGAAAGGCATTGCGGGCGTCATCTGCGACGGTCCCGTACGCGACATCGACGAAAGCCGCGACCTCGGTTTTCCGGTGTTCGCCCGTTTCGCCATCCCGACCACGGCGCGCGGGCGCATCGTCGAAGAGGCCTTCAACGAGCCGGTCAGGGTGGGCGACGTGACCGTCGCGCCCGGCGACTACGCGCTCGCCGACGGTTCCGGCATCTGTTTCCTCGAAGCCGGACGCGCGATCGAAATACTCGATACGGCCGAACTCATCGCCAAACGGGAGGCGCTGATGACCGAAGCCGTGCGCGCCGGAAAACCGATCAGCGACGTGATGGGCGCCGATTACGAGAACATGCTCGCCCGCGACTAGAGCCGCGCGGCGGCGGCGAGGATCCCCGATATTCCTGCGATGAGAAAATCCGCTCGGGTCAGGGCCACCTGCCCCGCCAACGGATCCCGGCGCCGCAACCTGCGCGACAGTCTCGCTGCAAGGCGAAGGATCACGGCGGTATTTGCAGCGAGCCGCCGGTTTTTCAGGCTCGCGGACAACGGTTCGGCCGCAGCGATCAACCGATCGCAGTCGTCCAGACAGGCATCGACGATCGCGCGCATCCCCTCGCTCGATCGCTGCGCACCCAGGTCCGCCTCCGCCGCGCCGTAGTGCGCCATCAGGTCCGCCGGCAGATAAATCCGGTCGAGATTCCGGTAATCGTCTCCGGAATCCTGCAGGTGATTGAGTATCTGGAGCGCGTCGCACAGCGGATCCGAATAGCGGTACAGCGCCGCGTCCTCTCCGTGCAGGTCGAGCAGGAAGCGCCCCACCGGCGAAGCGGACAGGGCGCAGTACGCATGCAGTTCGGACAGCGATGCGTAGCGGGATTTCCGCGCGTCCTGGCGAAACGCCTCGAGCAGGTCTCGCGCGTGCCGGTCATTCACCCCCGTTTCGGCAAGGCTGCGGGCGAGCGCCGCCGCCTTCGGAACATCGGACGAAGCGCCGAGAGCGGCCTCGAACGCATCGAGACGCCGAATCTTCTCTCCGGGATCGAGATCGGGATTGTCCGCAATATCGTCGGCCGCCCGCGCGAACTCGTAGAACGCCGCGACGTGGGGCCTGAAACGCGCGGCGAGCAGGTGGGACGCAACGGGGAAATTTTCGTCTTTTGCGCCCTTGCCCGAAGGCGTTTCGATCGGGGCGGAACTGCGGGCGGCCACGCGAGCCCGTCACCGGCGCCGTATCAGAACCGGTAGCCGTAGACGATCCCGAGCGATTCCGTGCCGCCGTTCTCGTCGCTGCACCATCCGGCATGGCTGTAGTGATCGGCCTGCAACTCTATCGAATGGCGTTCCTTGAACGTGAAGCCGATCGTAATGGCTTCGCGGAACAGGAAGTCGCAGCCGAGCCTCATGTCGCCCGGCGCGTTCGTGCCCCTGTCGCCGTCCTGATAGGCGCCGCCGAACATCAGCCCGACGTGAAACAGATCGAAGAAGCCGATCTGCCAGGTCAGCCCGCCGTAATAGAAGTTCCGGTCGCCGCCGGTGTTGTACTGGAAACCGAGGGTCGGCTTGGGCGAGCCGATGTAGCGCATGAAGCTGGGCGAAACGAACAGGAGCTCGGGCGCGAACAACGTGCCGCTCTCCTTGCCAGACCCGATGGAGCTGTTCGCGTGATCGGCGATACCGAAGCGCGCTTCGGCGATCAGCCCGTAGAACGGCTCGCTGTCGCGCGGCGGCCGCTCGAGGTAAATCCAGCCCTTGTCCTCGTCGGCAGACGCGAGCCCGGCCCGCGCGGTCTGCGGCGCCGGCGCGTAGGCGGCGGGCCGCCGGACAGCCGGCGGTCTGACGGGCGCAGGACGGCTCGCCGGGAGGCGATACTGACTGCCGGGAAGCGGCGCCTGGACGGTACCGGGTTGCGGAACCGGATATACGGTGCTGAACGGATGCGGTTGCGCCATCATCGCGTTCATGTCGTATAGCTTGTTGCTGGCTGCGACGTCGCGCGGAGAAAGAAGCCCGCCGGCGACAACGCCCAGAAAACTGCCGCCGCAATCGCGAAAACGATCTCATAGCCCCGCCCCGTTTCGTCTTTACCGGTTTAACGCCCCTTGTGCCGCAAGGCATGCGGATGCGCAACCCGGCCTCTACTATACCCTACGGCACAGGACGGCGATTCGGGCTACGATCGGGCGGCAACGTAAATCTTGGGAGTAGCGTCGTATGGGCATTCTGACCTGGGTTATTCTCGGCCTCGTTGCGGGCCTGATCGCCAAATTCGTCATGCCGGGGAACGATCCGGGCGGGTTGATCGTCACGATCATCGTCGGAATCGCCGGAGCGGTAATCGGCGGCTTCATCGCATCCGCAATCGGCTTCGGAACGGTAACGGGTTTCAATATCCGCTCCATCGTGATTGCGGCAATCGGGGCGTTCGCCCTGCTGTTCGCGCTCCGGATGCTCAAGCGCAGCTGAGATGCCGCCGTCGCGGGATCAATCTCCCGCGACCAGCCCCCAGACAAGCTTCACCTCCATCGCGGCGATGATGCCGACGATGACCCAGTTGAAGGCCCGCGGGCTTATTCTCTTGGTCAACCGCATGCCGAGCGGGATGAAGATCGCGACGGGAATCAGCGCAAGCAGTCCCTGCACGATGCGCTCTTGGTCGTAGAGCCCCGCCACGGAGACGGCGACGACGTGCGTGCCCGAAATCGACAGGAACAGGAGCGACGTCGCGAAGACATAAGTTTCCTTCACGAACCCCCAGCCGTGCGCCCAGGTCGCAACGAACGGACCCGACATGCCGGTCGCGCCCTGGGCGATGCCGGCGGCGGTCGAGATGAACGGCGAAAGCACCTTGGCCGTCTCGCCTTCCGGGTTCAGCCGGATCCGGAAAATCGCCATCACGAGATAAATCCCGATCCAGATCGCCAGTACGACCGTCAGCAGCCGCTCGCTGATGTTGGCTAGCACCCAGGTGCCGAGCGCGACGCCGCAGGCGGCCGCGCCGAGGGTCGGCCACGGCGACGGGATCTCCGACCACCTGTCGCGCCATGTCCAGACGATCTGGATATTCGAGAACGCAACCGGGATAGTGGTGACGACGACGGCATGTTCGACGCCGAAATACACCGCCAGGATCGCGATGCTCACGGTCGGCAAACCGAGCCCCGTCATACCTTTCGCCAGCGACCCGATGGCCAGCGCGCAGAAAATGACGA
>JAYQUR010000264.1:0-5158 GCA_038148075.1 Alphaproteobacteria bacterium
ACCGCGAACGGCACGGAAGATAAAACCTGCAACGGGCCGACATCTTCCGTCAGAACGGCCATCGGATGCGCCGTCATGCCGCTTTTCCGATGGCACTACCGTCACCCGCACCGCCGGCACTACCGCTTTCGAAGAAAAACGCCTCTACTTCTCTTATCACTCGAGAAACATCGGTAATCTTGTTGATATTATTTCTAAATTCCGCTGATCCGTGATCGCCTTTGCTGTACCAGGCAAGATGCTTGCGGGCCATTCGCAGGCCGGTGTCGGTTCCGAAGTGCGTCAGCATCGCATCGAGATGCTCGAGCACGGTCCGGCCCCTGATGTTCTTCGGCGGTTCCGCCGCGCGACGCCCGGTTTCGAGGTAGTCGACGACATGGCCCGGGAACCAGGGCCGCCCCATCGCCCCGCGCCCGATCATCACGCCGGCGGCGCCGGATTCCGCAAGACACCGATCGACATCGTCGAAGCTCCGTATATCGCCGTTTGCCACGACCGGGATCGATACGGAATCGACGACGCGGCGGATGAATTTCCAGTCCGCGGTACCGTTATACATCTGGTCGCGGGTCCTGCCGTGCACGGTAAGCATCGCGATACCCGATTTTTCCGCGATCCTCGCCAGTTCCGGGGCGTTCAGGTTGTCGTCGTCCCAGCCTTTCCGCATCTTGAGGGTGACCGGAACGTTTACCGCCGCAACCGTCGCTTCGATGATCCGGCGCGCATGCTCCAGATCCCGCATGAGCGCCGATCCCGCCTGTTTGTTGACCACCTTCTTAACGGGACAGCCCATATTGATGTCTATTACCGCAGCGCCCCTGTCCTCGTTGAGCTTCGCCGCCTCCGCCATAAGGGCGGGTTCGCAGCCTGCCAGCTGGACGGCCATCGGCTGCTCGTCGGCGCAGTTGGTGGTCATCTTTAGCGTTTTGCGATTGGCCCGGATCATCGCCTGGCTTGCAATCATCTCGGACACCACGAGGCCGGCGCCCCAGCGTTTCACGAGACGGCGGAACGGCAAATCGGAAACGCCCGACATCGGCGCGAGAATGACGCCGTTTTCGAGTTTCAGCGGCCCGATTGAGATGGTCATTTTATGAGCAACCGATGCGTCTGACTAAATTGCAGGCAAACAATAATGTTGCACCGCAAAAAATACAATGATTCAAATTATTTAGGTTAAAACCACATCCGTGACGAACTTAACCCCCGGATAGGCAAGGGTCATAAAGAGGTAGGCCACGAGGACGAGCCGTGCGATCCGGCGGCCGCGCATGCCTGTCAGAGCGTGAGCCAGCAGGAGCGCGACGATCACCGCGAAGGTCAGGAAAGAGAACGCGACCTTGTGATTGAACTCTATATAGTCGCCGGAGACGACGTACTGGGCCCCGACGCCGCTCAGAAGGTCGCACCCCAGAACGATCGCGCCGGCCACAAGGAGCCTGACCTGGATGTATTCGGCACCGGCCACGGACGGAAGCATGCGCGTCAGCGCCGTTGGCCGCTTGTTCTTGAGCGCGCGCTCCTGCAGGACGACGGCAAAGCCGGCGATCGCTCCGATCGTCAGGAATGCATATGTCACGACCGAAACCGCGATATGAAACCGCACCCAGGCCGACGGGCCTTCGACGAGGACGGTGCGCCCCGGCTGATGCAACCACACCGTCGCAAGGCAGCCGACCACGAAAAGATACGGCAGCAGCAGCGGCGACAGGCGCCAGGCCTCGCGCATGGCCGCAGAAAGGATCGCGTACAGGACGAGGCTCGCGGCAACAGTGATCCACAGCGCCGACGCAAGTCCCGTCCGCCAGCCGGGAGCAAATTCGTACCAGACGAGGACGAGCGGCCCCGCGACAGCAACCGCCAGCAGCAGCCAGAACGCGATATCGCGCGCTGCACCGCGCCGATACGGCAACAAGGCCGCCGGCAGAAGCGCGGCGAGCGCCGAAATCGAAAGGGTGGTGAGACCTGCCATGGTTCGGCATCATACCATTTCGCACTGCCGCCGGTCTCCGCTTTCGCGCGCAGCGGCGAAATCCGCGTTATTGGCGGAAGCTGCGGATTCGCCTAACGTGCCGAGCCGAGGAGTTTGATTGCATGGGCGGCTGCGCCGTACTGATTCTGGCCGGCGGGACCGGCGCCCGAATGGGCTCGGAGACGCCGAAGCAGTATCTCGACCTGTCGGGTGCGCCCGTACTCCGACGCACGGTAGCCGCGTTCCGCACGCATCCCGCGATCGACGGCGTCCGCGTCGTCATCGGCCCGGAGGACCGGTCTGCGTACGATTCCGCAGTTTCCGGCCTCGATCTGCCGGCGCCGGTTATCGGCGGCGCCAACCGGCAGCAATCCGCGCTGAACGGGCTCGAAGCCCTTGCGGCGGACGCACCGGATATCGTTCTCATACACGATGCCGCCCGTCCCTTCGTCGACCGGGACACAATCGGGCGCGTTCTGACGGCGCTCGAGACGCATGAGGCGGCTCTACCTGCCCTCCCCGTTTCGGATACGCTGAAGCGCGGCGCCGGGTCTCCTGCCATCGTCGGCGAAACCATCGCGCGGGACGGGCTTTGGCGGGCGCAGACCCCGCAGGGATTCCGGTTCGAGGCGATCCTTGAGGCTCATCGCAAGGCGGCCGGGGCCGATTACACCGACGATACCGCGGTCGCGGAAGCGGCGGGCATCGCGGTTGCGCTGGTCGAGGGAAACGAGGACAACTTCAAGATCACGACGCCCGCCGACTTGGTGCGGGCCAGACGGATAGCGGATGCGATGAGCGGAGAGACGCGGATCGGGAACGGCTTTGACGTCCATGCCTTCGGGGGCGGCGACCGTGTCGTGCTGTGCGGCGTGGAAATTCCGAACGACCGCGGACTCGACGGCCATTCCGACGCGGACGTCGCCATGCATGCCGTGACGGACGCACTGCTGGGCGCTGTCGGCGACGGCGATATCGGCAGCCATTTTCCGCCGTCCGACCCGCAATGGAAAGGCGCGCCGTCGCGCGTATTCCTGGAGCATGCGGCCAAGCTGATCGCCGACCGCGGCGGATCGATCTCGAACGTCGACCTGACGATCGTCTGCGAAGAGCCCAAGATAGGCCCGCACCGGGAGGCCATGCGGCGATCGCTGGCGGATATCCTGCGGATCGACATCGGCCGGGTCTCGGTCAAGGCGACGACGACGGAGAAGCTCGGCTTCACCGGTCGCGGCGAAGGCATCGCCGCACAGGCGGCCGCCGCCGTGCGGCTTCCCTGAAGGGCGAGCTCGATGGACCAGGAACTCCGCCAACGCGCCGCCGAGGTACTCGAGACCTGCCGCAAGGCGAAGCTGACGGTCGCTACGGTCGAATCCTGCACAGGCGGCATGGTCGCCGCCGCACTGACCGAAATCGCAGGCTCCTCGGACGTGGTCGAGCGCGGTTTCGTCACCTACACCAACGAGGCCAAGCACGAACTGGTCGGCGTGCCGATGGACCTGTTTCCAAGGGTCGGCGCCGTCAGCGAGGAGGTCGCGCGCGCCATGGCGGCCGGCGGCCTCGCGGCGTCGCGCGCCGACATCGCCGTCGGCATCACGGGAGTCGCGGGTCCCGGCCAGAGCGAGAACAAGCCCGCCGGCCTCGTCCACATCTGCGCCCAACGCAAAGGCGGCGAGACGATCCACGAGGAATGCCGTTTCGACGGCGACCGCGCCGCGGTCCGCCGCGCCTCCGTCCTCAAGGCCTTCGAGATGATCGAACGGCTGGCATGAGCCTGCCGGAGAGGCTCGCCGGGATCGATTTCTCCGGCGCCCGCAATGCCGGCAAGGCAATCTGGGTCGTGGAAGGCAGGCGGTCGGCCGAGGGCGTGAAGGTCGACCGGCTGACGCGCGGCAGCGACCTGCCCGGCGGCGGCCCCGCCTTCGAGACGGCGCTTCCCGCCCTGGTCGAACACGTCGCGGGGCTGGGCGACTGCCTCGCCGGCTTCGACTTTCCCTTCGCGCTGCCCCTCGCCCTGATGCGCGAACGTTCGTGGCCCGCTTTCGTCAAGGCGTTTCCCGCGACCTACCCCGACGCAGACGGCTTCCGCGCGGCGATGCGCCGGAAAACGGACGGCAAGGAACTGAAGAGGCGCACCGACACCGAGGCGAAGGTGCCTTGGTCAGCCTATAACCTCCGCCTCTACCGGCAGACATGGTCGGGCATCGCCTGCCTGCTGAATCCGCTGGTGCGCGACGACCGCGCGCGCGTCGTTCCGATGCAGGAGATCGCACCCGGCAAGCCGGTCATTGCGGAAATCTGTCCCGCATCGCTCCTGAAACGCGAAGGGCTGTACGTTCCCTACAAGGGGCGCGGCGATGCGCTGCGACAGGCGCGCAGCGACATCCTGACGATGCTCTCGCGCCGAAAGATCGTCGCGCCCGTTAGAGGCAAACTGCGGTCGGAAATTCTCGATAACATGGGCGGCGACGCTCTCGACGCAGTGCTCGCCATGGCGGGGGCTGCTCGGGTGGACGATCCGGCGCCGCGGGACGCAATCGACCGGATCGAAGCCCGCGTCTATTTCTGAGCGCTATTTCGGGGCGTAGCGGTCGTCGGCGCGTTTCTCGAACGCCCGGACCATGCGGCGGACGGCTTCGCCGAACAGCGGCTCCATCACCTTGCGAAGCAGGCGCGACCGAAACTCGAAATCGATAAAGAAGTCGATCTCGCAACCGCCGTCGGCGGGCAGGAACTTCCACCGGTTTTCGAGATAGCTGAAAGGCCCGTCGAGATAGGCCACGTCGATCTGCGTCTTGGGCGTCAGCGTCACGCGCGACGTAAATTTCTCGCGCAGCATCTTGAAGCCGACGACCATATCGGCGCGAATTTCGGTCTCGGTCCGGCTTGTCACGCGCAGAGCGACGCACCATGGCAGGAAGTCGGGATAGTCCTCGACATCGGCGACGAGGTCGTAGAGCTGTTCGGGGGGGTACGGCAGGAAGCGCCGTTCGGAATGCGTCGGCATCGAAACGTCGGGTACTCAGCCCGCGGCGAGCCTGGCCTCGCGCGCCGCACGCATTTCAGCGAAATCGCTGTCGGCGTGATAGGAGGAACGCGTCAGCGGCGACGACGACACCATCAGGAATCCCTTCCCGTAAGCGGCCTTTTTGTAGGCCTCGAATTCGTCAGGCGTTACGAACCGGT
>JAYQUR010000265.1:0-5158 GCA_038148075.1 Alphaproteobacteria bacterium
ACCATGAACTCGAAATACGCGATCATGAACGACCGCGGCGACATCATTAAGGGCAAGGTGCCGCGCGACTTCAAGTTCTACAGCCGGTCCGGCTATTCGAGCACCTATTACAAGGACTGGATTCCCTACCTGAAGGAGGTCGGCGCCTATGCCCGCGAGCGCGACGCGCACCTGATCGGCAGCGCCGGCGCGAAGGACGTCGACGGCTGGAAGGACATCTGCCGCACGATCGAGGATTGCGGCCTGCCGATGGTAGAGTTGAACTTCGGCTGCCCGCACCCGGCGCTAATGCCGGGCGTGCACGGCGGCTCGATGATCGGCCAGGATCCCGACGTGGCCTTCAGCGTCACCCAGGCGGTGTGCGAGGCGGTCGACATTCCCGTCGTCATCAAGCTGACCCCGGACCAGTCGAAACCGGTCGAGATCGCCAAGGCGGTCAAGGAAGCCGGTGCCGCGGGCGTGACCGCTACCAACCGCTACACCGCTTTCGCCGTCGACATCGAGACCGCGCAGCCGCGTCTCGGCGGTACCGCCGGCATCGGCGGCACGTGGACCAAGCCGCTGACGCTGCGCTACGTGCACAATATCTACAAGCAGGTCGGCATTCCGATCGCCGGGTCGAACGGCGTGTTCGACCACCGCGACATCGTCGAGTTCATCATGACCGGCGCGGATATCGTAGAGGTCGGTTCCGTCCTGATGATCAAGGGCATGAAGTGGCTGCCCAACATCATCAACGGCGTCGAGCGCTTCATGGACGAGCACGGCTATCCCGACATCAAGTCGATGTACGGCATCGCGTCGGACGCGGCGGCGACCGACTATTCCGACCAGTTCGCCAAGGACCGCATCCACGCAAAGGTGAACGCCGAAACCTGCCAGAACCCGACCTGCAACGTGTGCGTCCAGATGTGCTTCTACGAGGCGTTGTCGCAGGACCCGGCCGGCAAGATCGCGGTGCACGAGGACAAGTGCATCGGTTGCGAACTCTGCATGGACGTCTGCCCGTTCGATTCCATCTCGATGGGCCAGACGACCGAGGCGCAGTTCGCCGACGGCTACTTCAAAATCCAGGACGACATCTACGAGCCGGCCGACGTGAAGTTCGCGACGAAGCGCAACAACATGGAAACGATCGAGGCCAATTCGCCGAAGATCGCCGCGGAATAAAGGCGTCGTTCAGCTGAACGCAAAAGGGCGGGTCTACGACCCGCCCTTTTATTTTTCCCGTCCCAGGATGCCGGTCAGTCGTCGCCGGTCTTCAGCGGTGCGCGGCCCGCGTCGTTGTTGTCGAGCATCACCTTCGCCAGCAGTTCCATGAACCGCTTGCGCTCGCGCGGGCTCAAAGAGGCAGTGAAACGGTCCTGCGCGGCCTCCATCGATCCATGGGCGTTCTCCACGAATCCGCGGCCTTTCGCAGTGATCCGCGTGAGTTTCGCGCGCCGGTCGCGGTCGCTGGCGACCCGTTCCACGAAACCGCGCCGCTCCAGCCGGCGCAGCACGTCGGCGGCGTTGTTGCGGTCGATGCCGACCTCGGCGGCCACCGAGACCTGGTCGAGCGCATCGCCGCGATAGAGCACGCTGAGAACGGCGTACTGGACCGGCGTGACGTCGAAGGCCTTGCACTCTTCCAGGAAAATCGCGACGTGGAGCTGGTGCAGCCGGCGGATCAGAAACCCGGGACGCGACAGAAGATCGCTGTATCCGCCCATGCCGCTGTCGGCCGCCGTTTCGTTCTGGTCGTTCATGACGGCGTTTTACACGAAATGCGCGGCGCCATACACGTCCGCGCGCCGCGTGCATTCGTCGCGCGGAAAGCCCTTGAACCGATTCGGATATCGGTTAGGGTCGCACCGGATTTTCAGAACACTTCCAGACAGGGGGAACCGCACATGCGCTTCGTCGCTTTCAAGAAGGACGGCAAGGAAAAGCTCGGCGTGAAAACCGATGCAGGTCTCGTCGATCTGTCCGCCGTCGACAAGAGCCTGCCGACCGATCTCAAGACGCTTATCTCGATGGGCAAGGGCGCCATGAACAAGGCGGCGCGCGCCGCCAAGAAGGCGCCGCCGCGGGCGATCGTGTCCGGCCGCGTCAGCTATCTGACGCCGATCCAGAACCCGGGCAAGATTCTCTGCATCGGCCTCAACTACAAGGACCACGCCGCAGAGGCGAACCTCAAGGTGCCGACCTACCCGGTCGTGTTCGCGCGCTTCCCCAACTCGATCGTCGCGCACAACCAGGCCATCGTCCGCCCGAAGGTCTCGAAGCATTTCGACTACGAAGCCGAGCTCGTTGCCGTCATCGGCAAGAAGGCGCGCAACGTCAAGAAGTCCAAAGCGCTCGACTATGTCGCCGGTTACACGGTCGGCAACGAAGGCTCGATCCGAGACTACCAGATGAAGACGTCGCAGTGGATCATGGGCAAGAGCGTCGACCAGACCGGCTCCATGGGGCCGGAGTTCGTCACCGCCGACGAGCTGCCGAAGGGCGCCAAGGGGCTCAACATCCAGTGCCGTCTCAACGGCAAGGTGCTGCAGGATTCCAACACCCGCGAGATGATCTTCGACACCCAGACGCTGATCTACGAGATCGCGAAGGTGATGACGCTGGAGCCCGGCGACTGCATCTTCACCGGCACGCCCGCCGGCGTCGGCTTCGTGCGCAAGCCGCCGGTCCTGATGAAGGGCGGCGACAAGTGCGAGATCGAGATCGAGGGGATCGGTATCCTGTCGAACCCGGTAAAGAACGAAAAATAACCTGAATTCAATAATTTAGGTCGTTTCCGAAGCGGCCGCCTCACCCGATCGTTACTGGCGGGGAGGCGGCCGTTTTCTATATTGGGCGTATGAAAGCCGCCCGATTCCTCCCTGCCGCGCTGCAGGCGCTGACGATGTCCGCCGGCACCGCGACCGCCGCCGGCCTCAAGCCCACCGTGGTCGAGCTGTTCACGTCGCAAAGCTGCTATTCGTGCCCGCCGGCCGAAGAGTTCCTGACCGATCTCGCGACCGAGAAAAGTCTCGTTGCGCTCGAATTCCACGTCGACTACTGGGACGACCTCGTCTACGGGGCGGCCGGCAAGTGGAAGGACGTCTTCTCGAAGCGCGCCTATACCGAGCGCCAGTCGGTCTACAACCGCAATATCCGCGGCCGCCCCAACGTCTACACGCCGCAGATGGTGATCGATGGGCACCTTGAAGCCGTCGGCTCGCGCCGCCTCCAGGTACTGTCTCGGATCCGTGAGGCCGAGAAGGACCGGCGCGCGCGCCTCGATGTGAGCGCCGCCGTCGATCCCGCCGCCGGAGCAAACGTGCGTCTCGCCGGTCCCGTCGATCGCAAGGCCGCCGTCTGGATTGTCCGCTACATCAAGGAGCGGCGCACCGAGGTGCGCGCCGGCGAGAACAAGGGAAAGTCGCTGCTCAGCCGAAACGTGGTGACGGAGATGCGCCGCGTCGGCGATTGGAAGGGACATGAGACGTCGATCTCTGTTCCCGATTTCCGGCTCGCCGACGGCGAGGGGTGCGCGGTTCTCGTTCAGGACGAAGCGCTCGGCCCGATCCTCGGCGCCGCCACCTGTACGATCCCGACGAGCTGAGGGACTACTCGGCCGCCGCGCGTCCGACGTCGGCGAATTTCGGCAGGACCTTCTCCGAGAACAGCCGCATCGAACGTTCGGCGACGTCGACCGGTGTGACGTGCGGCATCACGTGCAGCGAGGCGACCTCGAACCCGCCGACCTGGCGGTCGTAGTCGGCGATCAGGTCGCTCACCTCGTCCGGCGAGCCCGCCCAGCAGATGCCGCGTTCGAACTGGGCGTCGAACGTATCTTCCTTCAGCTGGGCGATCATCTTGTCGTAATTGCGATAGGCTTTCGTGCTCGCGCCCTCGAGCCAGCCGGAGGCGGCGTCGACGAGCCGGTCCAGATAGGCGTCCAGCGGCGGCCGGAAAGTATCGCGGGCAGCGTCGCCGTCTTCCGCCACGTGCATCGAGAACGACAGCATTACCCGTCCGTTGCCGGGATGGCCGGCCGAACGCCAGGTCTCCCGATAGAGGCCTATCAGCTCCGCCATCGTGCCGCCGCCCATCGGAATGCCCATGATGTTGAAGCCGTTGCGGCCTGCGAACTCGAATGACTCGGCCGAGCTCATCGCCGCGACCCAGATCGGCGGGTGCGGCGTCTGGACGGGTCTGGGGAGGGACGTGACGTTTTCAAAACTGTGGAACCGGCCCGTGTGGCTGACGTTCTCGCCCGACAGCAACAGGCGGATCTGGGCGACGCCTTCCTCGTAGCGGTCGCGGCTTTCGTCGATCGGAATGCCGAACTTTTCGAACTCGTCGGGGAGGAACGCGCGCGCGAACCCGATCTCGGCGCGGCCCTGCGCTATCCCGTCCAGCATGCCGAGCTCGCCCGCGACCTTCAGCGGGTTGTTGAAGACGGGGAGCACCGCGCCGGTGATCATCTTCGCCTTCTTCGAGCGCTGTGCCGCGGCAGCGAGAAAGACGACGGGGTTCGGGCTGTAGCCGCCGTAGGGGTGGAAATAATGCTCCACCGTGCGGACGTGCGTGTAGCCCAGTTCGTCCATCAGACCGCACAGATACAGCGCGTCCGCCCAGTAAGCTTCCGCCGACTTGTCCTCCGGCCCGCAACTCGGAAAGAAATTGAGCCCGAACTCCATGACGTTTCCCTGCCCCGTCGTTAACTTGGGCCACTTTAGCCCCTAAGCGCCGCCCGGGGCGAGTCGCGCAGCGACGTTTGCGTGGCGCGCTCCGCGAGGCTACGCTTTTCAGTGTCTTTTCTGATTTCAATCCCGACGGAGCGGCCATGCACGACTTCACGTTCGGCGATATTCGCGTCACCCGGATCGTCGAGATGGAAATGCCCATGCTCGGCGCAACCGAGTTCTTCCCCGACTGGAACGACGACGCGATCCGGCCCCATCGCGATTGGATGATCCCGCGCCATTTCGATCCCGTCAGCGGCCGGGTCGTGATCAACATCCAGGCGTTCCTGATCCGGACGCCGCATCACACCATCCTTGTCGATACGTGCGTCGGCAACCACAAGCCGCGCGCGCGGGAGATGTTCGACGATGCCGTGTTTCCGTGGATGGACAACTTCCTCGCCGCCGGGGTGACGCCGGAGGACATAGATTTCGTGCTG
>JAYQUR010000266.1:0-5151 GCA_038148075.1 Alphaproteobacteria bacterium
ATCCTATACCGTCGTATTCGGATCGAAATCGGGCCGGCGCTTTTCGCGCAGGCTGGCGAGGCCTTCCTTCGCCTCCGGCCCGGTGAAGCCGAGGAACTCGAGGGCGAGCGAGGTGTCGAAGTTCGGCCCCATCATCCGCAGCCAGTTGTTGAGCGCATACTTGGTCCAGCGGATCGCCGACGGCGCGCCGCGGGCGAGCTTCTGCGCCACCTCGACCGCCGTTTCCTGCAGCTTGTCGTCGTCGACGCACATCGAGACGAGACCGATGCGCTCGGCCTCCTCGCCCGACATCGGCTCGCACAGCAGCAGGTAGTATTTCGCCTTCGCCATGCCGCACAGCAGCGGCCAGACGATGGCCGCGTGATCGCCGGCCGCGACGCCGAGGCGCGTGTGCCCGTCGATGATCCGCGCTGTCTTCGCGGCGATCGAGATGTCCGCCAGCAGCCCCGCGACGAGGCCCGCGCCGACCGCCGGGCCGTGCATCGCGCTGACGATCGGCTTGGAACAGTTGATCACGTTGTAGACAAGGTCGCGCGCCTCCTTCCAGACGCGGGCGCGGACCTGGAAGTCGTCGATCATCTCCTCGATCATGTCGAAGTCGCCGCCGGCGGAGAACGCGTCGCCGGCGCCGCGGAGGATCGCGACGGAAATGTCCGGGTCGGCCTCGACGTCCTTCCAGACGTGGCCGAGCTCGTCGTGCATCACGGTGTCGGCCGCATTCAGCCGGCCGGGCATCTCCATCGTGATGCGCAGGATGCGGTCGGCGGGCCGGTCGAACTTGAGGCGTTCGTAGGACGCGTAGCGGTCGCTCATATCTTCTTCTCCCTTTGCTCCCAGTACGGGTCCTTGAGGAAATTCTTCTGGATCTTGCCGATCGGCGTTTTCGGGAAGTCGTCGACGAATTTCACCAGCCGCGGCCGTTTGAACCGCGCGAGGCGGGTTGCGCAGTGCTCGACGATTTCTTCCTCGCTCGCCGTCTTGCCCTGCTTCAGGGCGATATAGGCGGCGGGCACCTCGCCGAACTTGTCGTCGGGGATGCCGAACACGGCGCATTCGCCGACCGCGTCGTGTTCGTAGAGCGCGTCCTCGATCTCCTTCGGATAGACGTTCTCGCCGCCCGAGATGATCATGTCCTTCGACCGGTCGATCAGCGTGTAGAAGCCGTCCTCGTCTACCGTCGCCACGTCGCCCGACCAGCCCCAGCCGTCGCCGAGCTTGAAGAAGTTCGCCGTCTGCTCCGGCTCGCCGTAATACTCGGTCATCAGGTTGTCGCCCTTCGAGACGATCTCGCCGATCTCTCCGGGGGCGACCGGCGTACCGTCGGGCCGCACGCAGGCGATGTCCACGTTGTAGGCGGGCCGGCCGACCGAGCCCAGCCGCTCGGGCAGGTGCCAGTGCGGCAGCACCGCGATGACCCCCATCTCCGACTGGCCGTAGATCTGGGTCAGCTTCACCTCGGGCAGCTTCTCGAAGAAGGCGCGCTGCACCCAGTCGGGCATCGGCGCCCCGGCGAACGACACCTTGCGCCAGGTGGCGTAGTCGGCCGCGTCGAACCCGGGGTCCTGCATCACCATGCCGGCCTGCGTCGGCACCATGAAGTTCGCCGTCATCTGCGTGTCGCGCACCATCTTCGCGAAGTCGGCAGGCTCCCATTTCGACAGCAGCGTCGTCGTCGCGCCGGCGAGGATCGCGGGCTGGAACATGATGTTGAGCGCCGCGATGTGGAACATCGGCGTGACGATGCCGACCGTGTCGCGCTCGTCGATATGTTCCTCCACCATCACCGTGTGCGCGGTCACCGCGCGCGCCCGGTGGCTCGCCAGCACGCCCTTGGGCAGGCCGGTGGTGCCGCCCGTATAGGTCATGCAGAACGGATCGAGCTCGTCGAGGGCGATGTCCGGCTCGTCCGCTGATTCGCCCGCGATGAAATCGTCGAACGCCGCGCCGAGCTGGATCGAATGGCGGATCTTCGGGCATTTCGGCAGGACCGCCTGGATCTTTTCCGCGAACAGGTCCTCGTAGATCAGCAGCTCGACGTCCGCCTTGTTGAGCACGTATTCGAGCTCTTCCGGCGCGTACAGCACCGAGACGTTGACCAGCACGCAGCCCGATTTTGCGGCGCCGAAGAAGACGATGCCGTATTCGGTACGGTTGCGCGAAACGATGCCGACCTTGTCTCCCTTCTCCAGCCCCAAGGCGCGCAGTGCGCAGGCGAAGCGGTTCGCATCCGCGTTCAGGTCGCTATAGGACGTCCGCCGGTCGCCCCAGATGATGGCAGTCTTGTCGGGAAACCGCGCGGTCGCGCGGCGCAGCATGTCGCCTGTCAGCATCGCACCCGCCTTATAGCAACGCCCGAACCAGACCGCCATCGACGGTCAGGTTCTGGCCGGTGATGTAGCCCGCATGCGCGGAGCACATGAAGGCGACGGCAGGGCCGAAATCCTCTGCCTCGCCCAGCCGCTTCGCCGGGATGCTCTCCGCCATCCGCGCCCGCGCCTCGTCGACCGAGATGTTCTCGCGTTGCGACTGGGCGTTATAGACGCGCTGCAGCGCTGGCGTGTCCATCAGGCCGGGAAGGACGTTGTTGACCGTCACGCCCTTATCGGCGACTTCGCGGGCCAGCGTCGCCATCGCGCCGTGGAGGCCCGCACGTACCGCGTTGGCGAGGACGAGATTGGGATAGGGCTCGCGTACCGCGAACGACGTGATGTTGACGATCCGACCCCAGCGCTTCTCCATCATCGACGGCAGGCAGCGGCGCGCCATGTCGATATGGGCGAGCATGTTGGTCTCCAGCGCGGCATGCCATGTCGCGTCGTCATGATCGAGAAATCCTCCCGGCGGCGGTCCGCCCGCATTGGTCACGAGGATGTCCGGCGAACCCGCAATTTCGACCGCGCGCTCGTACAGCCTGCTCCGTTCCGCCGGGTCGGAGACGTCCGCTTGGACGAAGTGCGCCTCGCCCGGCAGCGCTGCGGCGGCATCGCTGCCCTTTCGTGCGTCGCGGCCGTTGAGGATTACGACCGCGCCCGCCGCCGAGAGGTGCTCCGCTGCCGACAGCGCGAGGCCTTGCGTGCCGCCGAGCAACAGCGCAATCCGGCGCTCAATTCCCAAATCCATGTTCTTCTCCCTTCATTCCGGCCGCGCGGGATCGACCGCGACGCTCGCCCGGTCGCGATGGGGCGCGAGAAACGCATCGAGCAGCCGGTTAAACTCGGCCGGGTTCTCGAGATTTCCGAGATGTCCGACGTCTTCGATCATGCAGTACTGCGCACCCGGTATCTTCTCCGAGATCGCGCGCGTGAGAGCGGGCGGAGTCAGCGGATCGTGCTCGCCGCCGATTACCAGCGTCGGCACCGAGATCTCGCCGAGCACGTGCTCGCGGTCGAACCGCGTCGTCGCCTCGACGGTCTTGATGTAGGAGTCCACATGCAGCCGCGACATGGCGGCGATTGCGCGATTCCTGGCGTCCTCCGACGCGTTGGGCCCCGCCAGCTTGCCGATCACCCGCGGCGCGAGGTCGGCCGGCGCGATCCCGTCCTCGACCAGCGGCTTGCGGCGGGCTTCGACGAACTCGCGCTGCGCGTCGGGGGAAAACGCCCCGAAGCGCGCATGCACACCGGCCAGCGTCAGCGTCGCAAACCGGTCCGGATGGTTGGCGTAGAACTCGAGGCAGATGCGTCCGCCCATCGACGTGCCGACCAGGTGCGCCCGGTCGACCGAGAACGCGTCGAGCACGCGGGCGAGATCGTCGGCGACGTCGGTGAAGTTCAGCGGGCGGTCGTAATCGTCGCTGTCGCCGTAACCGCGCGCGTCCCAGGCGACCGTGCAGAAGCGGTAGGCGAACGCGTCCATCTGCGGCGCCCAGGTCGACCGGTCGCCGCCGATGCCATGCAGGAAGACGACCGCGGGGCCGGTTCCCGCATAGTCGACGGCGATGCGCGGCGCGGGACCGATCCGGCGCGCGGCCGCGCCGGCGGCATAAGCCTTGATCATGGTATTTTCGTCCAAACCCATGGCGCACGCTCGCCCAAAGCGCATCCCGGATCAAGCGCTATCCCGTCGTATCCGGGCAGTCCCGACGGACGCGACGTTGTATACCGCTTTCACACCGATGTGAGTCGATGTGGGGTGACCTATCGCCGCGCTGCGGATAGGTTGAAGATCGACGTTACAAGCACAACGGATGTCCCGGCCGGGGTATCCACAATAGTCGACAGGGAGTCTTTTAGTATGACCAGGTATTTCGCCGCCATCGGCGTCGGAGTGGCGCTCTTTCTGGCGGCAGCGGTTCCCGTATCGGCCGCGCCGTTTACCGTCAATCTGACCGCGACGGTCGTCCAGTCGTTCGGCTCCTACGCCGGCGACCTCGATCCCGGTGTCGGCCTGACGGCCGACGTGTCGCTCAGCACGACCGAGACCGATGCCTTCAACGCGATCACGACACCGTCCACCGAGCCGGGGCATGAATTCACGTCGTTCTACGAATTTTCCAGCCCGCCGTTTTCGTGGAACGGCGCGGCGCCGTCCCTCGGCGGGCCCGGCTTTGCCGCCGACGTTCTCGGGATCGTAGTCAACGACAACCTCACCATCAGCGCCGCCGATACCGGCGGGCTGATCGCCGACGGAACCTACGACTGGATCGAACTGCTCGGCAGTACGACCGTCGACGTCTGCCCGACGGGCTTTACCTGCCCGCCCGATCCGTTTTCGCCGGGCGACGGCGAGGAATGGACCGTCGCGATCTTCGGCGGCACAGACTGGTTCTCCGACGGCAGCGTCATCCCCGACTCGCTTCCGGCCGATTTCACGGTCGTTCTCGTCGGTGTCGAATTCAATGCGAACGGCGAGGAAATCGGCGTCGTCCTGGCGTCCGTCGACAGCTTCGAGACGACGCTGCCCATCGAAGAGGTGACTGCGATACCGGCTCCCGCATCCGCCGCCCTTGTCGGGCTCGCGATCCTGGCCTGCTCGATCCGCCGCCGTCGGTAGCGTTTTCGACGGGCCGCTATTCGCCCGCCGCACGGATCCCGTTCCATCCGGGCCCTTGCCCGCGAACGCGCCTTCGACAACAATGCGCGCCGCGCTTATTGCGAACCTGCATCGGCCTGCTCCCCCTCCCGGCCACCCATGAGGATACCGGCATTGGGT
>JAYQUR010000267.1:0-5142 GCA_038148075.1 Alphaproteobacteria bacterium
GGCGGGCTACGACCGGGCGCTTGTGTTGCGCGTCTGGCGCATGCTGCTGGGGGCGGAATACAAACGCCGGCAGGCGCCGCCCGGCGTGAAGATCACCGGCCGCTCGTTCGGCCGCGATCGCCGCTACCCGATCGTGAACGCCTTCCGGGGCAGATCGTAAAAGTTTACCGCGCGCGGCGGCTCTGATAGGAATGCGCGGCTTTTAATCGGAAAATCAAGGCGATGGCGGATAACGACAACCGCGTCTACCTGTTCGATTCCACGCTGCGCGACGGAGCGCAGACGCACGGCGTCGACTTTACGGTGGCCGACAAGACGGCCATCGCGCGGGCGCTCGACGGCATTGGCATCGATTATGTCGAGGGCGGGTGGCCCGGCGCCAACCCGACCGACGACGCTTTTTTCCGCGACGCGCCGAAGCTCCGGCGCGCCAAGATGACGGCGTTCGGCATGACGCGCAGGCCCGGCCGGTCCGTCGAGAACGATCCCGGCGTTTCCGCGCTCCTCAATTCCGGCAGCGCCGCTGTGTGCATGGTCGGCAAGACGTGGGACTTCCACGTCGATGTCGCGCTCGGCATTCCGCGCGATGAAAATATCGAGATGATCGCCGATTCCGTCGGTCACGTCGCGGCGGTGCGGGGGGAGGCGCTGTTCGACGCCGAGCACTTCTTCGACGGATACAAGGCGAACCCTCAATACGCGTTGTCCTGCGTCGCGGCCGCTTACGAGGCGGGCGCGCGCTGGGTGGTGCTGTGCGACACCAACGGCGGGACCCTGCCGCACGAGGTCGAGGAAATCGTGCGCACCGTGTCCGAAAAAGTACCGGGAACGCATCTCGGCATCCATTGCCATAACGATACCGAAAACGCGGTCGCGAATTCGCTGGCCGCCGTCCGTGCCGGCGCGCGCCAGATACAGGGCACCTTGAACGGCCTCGGCGAGCGGTGCGGCAACGCCAACCTGACGGCGATCATTCCCAACCTGATGCTCAAGATGGGTTTCGGCACGGGGTTGAGCGACGACGACCTTAGTCACCTGACGCACGTCTCGCGGCTGCTCGACGAGCGGCTGAACCGGGCGCCGGCGCGCAACGCCGCCTATGTCGGACTGTCCGCGTTCGCGCATAAGGGCGGACTGCACGTCTCGGCGGTCGAGAAGGATCCGACGACCTACGAACACGTAGATCCCGCCGCCGTCGGCAACGAGCGCCACATCGTGGTTTCCGATCAGTCGGGCCGGTCTAACATTCTCGCGCGGTTCCGCGAGATCGGCCTCGAGATCGATCCCGGCCATCCCAAGGTGCCGCACCTTCTGGAACTCGTTAAGGAACGCGAATTCCAAGGGTACGCCTACGACGGGGCCGAAGCGAGCTTCGAGCTGCTGGCGCGCCGCACGCTGGAAGGGCTGCCCGAATACTATTCGCTGCAATCCTTCCGGGTGCTCGACGAACGGCGCTGGAATGCGCGCGGCGACCTGGTGACGCTGTCCGAAGCGACGGTGAAAGTCGATGTCGGCGCCGAGCATCACATGGCGGTCGCCGAGGGAAACGGTCCGGTCAACGCACTCGACAACGCGCTCGGCAAGGTTCTGCGCCCGTCCTATCCCGAACTCGAGGACATGCATCTCGTCGACTACAAGGTGCGAATCCTGACCCCCGGCGACGGCACCGGAGCGATCACGCGCGTGATGATCGAGAGCGCCGACGGCGAGGACCGGCGGTGGTCGTGCGTCGGCCTGTCGACCAACATCATCGACGCGTCGTACAACGCGCTGCAGGACTCGATCACCTACAAGCTCTACCGAGACGGCGCGAAGGCGGCCTGAGCGACCCGGATGAGCGAGACCTCTACCTCGACACCGCCGGCGATTATCCTCGTCCAGCCGACGCTCGGCGAAAATATCGGCGCTGCGGCGCGCGCGATGATGAATTTCGGGCTGCGCGAAATGCGCCTTGTCCGCCCCAAGGGCGACTGGCCGAACCACAAGGCGATCAACACCGCGTCGGGCGCGGAGCGCATCCTCGAAGAGGCGCAGATCTTCGATACCACGCAGGAGGCCATCGCCGACCTGCAGCGCCTGTACGCGACGACAGCGCGGGCGCGCGATATGGAGAAACCCGTCCTGGCGCCCAGGGAGCTCGCCGGCGTCGTCCGGGAAAATTTCGCCCGCGGCGAGAAGTCGGGAATCCTGTTCGGGCGCGAGGCGAAAGGTCTTCACAACGAGGACGTCGCCATCTCGGATGCGATCGTCATGGTGCCGGTCAACCCGGAGCACCGCTCGATCAATCTCGCGCAGG
The DNA here is from genome assembly GCA_038148075.1 of Alphaproteobacteria bacterium. Classification (GTDB taxonomy): domain Bacteria; phylum Pseudomonadota; class Alphaproteobacteria; order MPNO01; family UBA830; genus JAYQUR01. The sequence continues at coordinate 2,297 of JAYQUR010000267.1, forward strand.
CGGTGTTGCTGATCGGCTACGAATGGTTCCAGGCGGGCGCGCCGGAGACCATCGCCGAGGTCAGCCGCAAGGGCGGCCAGCCCGCATCGCGCGAGGAGCTGATCGGCTTCTTCGAGCATCTCGAGCGTGAGCTCGACGACTGCGGTTTCCTGTTCCCGCCCGAAAAAAGCCCGCGTATGGTCCGCAACATCCGCAACATCTTCACCCGCGCCGGGCTTTCCGACCAGGAAGTCAAGACGCTGCGCGGCATCGTTGCCGGGCTCACGCGGCCACGCGACCGGAACCGCTGATCTTCAGCCAGCGGCGCGCCGCCACGCCTGCCCAAACCGCTTCCACGACGCCGAACGGCCACGCTCCCTGCAGGAACCCGTATGCCGAACCGAGGGCGCATGCGCCGGCAAATGCCAGCACGAAATGGCGATGGCGCGTCTCCAGCGCATAGAACAGCAGCATCAGGGTGACGGCAAACAGGCCGAAGCTGTCGAGAAGTGTCATGGATATCAATTATTTAATGGCAACCCGACAGACATCCTGACAGGTCCGGCGCGTGGCTCCAAATGTTTGACATCCCGGCCCCGATGCATATACTCCGCCGCCATTCCCGGGAATGTGGGTGTCGCCCCTTGAGGTTCGCGCCACTCCGCCACCGGCACGGTCCGGAACTGGACTACCGGGACAAACAGAGAGAACAAGGAGACTGCCGCATGTCGAAACGCGTGCGCTCGAAATACAAGATCAACCGGCGCCTGGGGTGCAATCTCTGGGGTCGCCCGAAGAGCCCCTGGAACACCCGCGAATACGGACCCGGCCAGCACGGGCAGCGCCGCCGCAAGCCGTCCGATTTCGGCCTGCAGCTCATGGCGAAGCAGAAACTCAAGGGCTATTACGGCAACATCACCGAGAAGCAGTTCCGCCGCATCTATCAGGAAGCGGTCTCGCGTCGCGGCGACACGGTGGAATCGCTGATCGGCCTTCTGGAACAGCGGCTCGACGCCGTCGTCTACCGGATGAAGTTCGTGCCGACCGTCTTTGCGTCGCGCCAGTTCATCAGCCATGGCCACATCCGCGTCAACGGTACCCGCGTAACCATTCCGTCCTACCGCGTGAAGCCGGGCGACGTGATCGAGGTCCGCGAGAAGTCGCGCGAGATTCCGCTGGTTCTCGAAGCGATCCAGCTGCCGGAGCGGGACGTGCCCGAATATATCGAGGTCGACTACGGCAAGATGAAGGGCTCGCTCGTCCGCGTGCCCGAGTTCGCCGAGGTGCCGTACCCGGTCCAGATGGAACCGAACCTCGTCATCGAATTCTATTCGCGCTGATCCCTCGGATATCGGCGAAAAGAAGACGCCCCGGGCTTGCCCGGGGCGTTTTGTTTTTGGGAGGCCGACCGGCGCCGGCGTCGGAAGATCTACCGTTCGCGGCCGAGGAAATCGCGCCGGATGCGTTTCAGCGCGAAGCCTTCGGGACAGGCCGCTTCGCCGTTCTCCCTCCAGACGATATCGGCTTTCTTCGTCGATCCGAAGAGACCTCCTTCGCTTGCCCGGCATTCGCATTCCACGGTCTGACAGGCGATATGCGGTCCCGTATCGACGCCCGGAGGAATCTCGAGTTTGTTGTCGCTGCCGACGCAGCCCGAAAGCGCGAGAATCGTCAAAGCCGCGGAGCCAAAGCGGCCGGCCCGCCAGAGGGATAGGTTCCGGAACATCTTTACATGATGCCTGTCAGTTGTCGTTCGGGAGAATCTAGTCGCGCGGCGTCTGGATTACCATAAGGCGCGCCCCGACGTTTGCTGCGGTCGCGGCAATCCGGCGGAACGGCCGAAAAGGCCGGTAGCGCTCCCGCCGGTTCAATGCCGAGGGCCGACCGGCGGATTCGATCGACGAGGGATGCGTGCAGACGACCGCGTCTTATTCAGGGTTGGCGAGCTGGATGTCGATGCCGTTGGTGCTGAGATATTCGGTCAGTTCGCCGGATTCGTACATTTCGCGCACGATGTCGCAGCCGCCGACGAACTCGCCCTTGATGTAGAGCTGCGGGATCGTCGGCCAGTTCGAGAAAGCCTTGATGCCTTCGCGCACTTCCTGGTCCTCCAGCACGTTTATGCCCTTGAAGGGGACGCCGAGGTTGCTGAGGACCTGCACGCACACCGCCGAGAAACCGCACTGCGGAAACACGGGCGTGCCTTTCATGAACAGGACGACTTCATTGTCGCCGATTTCGGTCTTGATGCGGTCGAATACGGGATGCTCGCTCATCGCGGAAATTCCTTTGTAAGGTTGTGGCGGCTCAGTCGTCGGCCTTCGGCACGCTCGTCTGCAGCGCCAGCGCGTGCAGCTCGCCGCCCATTCGTCCCTGCAGCGCCTGATAGACCATCTGGTGCTGCTGGACGCGGGTCTTGCCTTCGAACGCGGCGGACACGACAAGCGCGGCGTAGTGGTCGCCGTCGCCCGCGAGATCCTGGATGGTGACCTGCGCGTCGGGCAGGCCTTCCTTGATCAGGTTTTCGATCTGGCCTGGATCCATGGGCATGTTGTCGTTCCCCGTTTGCGGTCGCGATTGAAGTGTTTCTGTCGTGCGATCCCGATGCGCCCGGAGAGCGGCGGAGCCGGATGTCAGGGGGCCGACATATAGGCCGGAAACCAGCCCTGGTGCGCCTCATCGAGATCAGACAGGGATATAGAATTGCCATCGCCGAGGGTCAACTGCGCGCCCCCGGTCCGGCCGATTTCGACGACGGGTACGCCAGCAGCCTCGGCCCAGGCGCGAACGGCCACCGGATCGGCGGCGGTGACGACGTATCGGCCCTGATCCTGTCTCTTATACACCTCACCGAGCCCACGAGACTA
>JAYQUR010000268.1:0-5126 GCA_038148075.1 Alphaproteobacteria bacterium
GCGCGCGTCGCGGCCGCCAGCCGGTTGATGTTGGGCACGATGCGGGTGCAGGACTCCGAGCCGTCGACAAAAAAGTTCTGCATGTCGATCACGAGAAAGGCGGTCTTCGCCGGATCGAAGGTTTCGAAGACGTTCAGGTGGCCGCGCTTGGCCTTGACGCGGTCGAGAACATGTTGCGGCATACGGAAATCGGACATGGCGGGCTCCCCCAAGGATTGCGCCTCAGGGTAGCCTGCCGGCTCAGCATTTTCCAGATGCGCGACGTCCCGGCCGCGAGGCCCGAACCCTTAGCGATGCTTGAAATCGGCCTTTCGCTTTTCGGCGAAGGCGCTCATGCCTTCCTTCTGGTCGACGGTGCCGAACGAGGCGTGGAACATGCGGCGCTCGAACCGGATGCCTTCGGACAGCGTGGTCTCGAAGGCGCGGTTCACGCTCTCCTTGATGATCATCGCGTTGGGCAGCGACTTGGCGGCAATGGCCTCGGCTGCCTTGATGGCCTCGTCGACGAGTTCCGCGACCGGAACGATGCGCGAGACCAGCCCGGCGCGCTCGGCCTCCTCGGCATCCATGAACCGGCCGGTCAGGCACATATCCATCGCCTTCGACTTGCCGATGGCGCGGGTCAGGCGTTGCGTGCCGCCGGCGCCCGGCGGGATCGCCAGGTTTACTTCCGGCTGGCCGAACTTCGCGTTGTCGCCGGCGATGATGAAATCGCACATCATGGCGACCTCGCAGCCGCCGCCGAGCGCGAAGCCCGCGACCGCGGCGACGACCGGTTTGCGGCAACGCGCGAGACGCTCCCAGCCCGCCGTGATGAAATCCTCCATGTAGATGTCGGGCCAGCCCTTGGCCTGCATCTCCTTGATGTCGGCGCCTGCAGCGAAGGCCTTTTCGGAACCGGTCAGGACCATTGCGCCGATGCCGTCGTCGGCCTCGAAGGCGTCGAGCGCGGCGGTCAGCTCGTCCATCAGCGGCGAACACAGCGCGTTCAGCGCATCCGGCCGGTTGAGCGTGATCAGGCCAACGCGGCCGCGGGTTTCCACGATGATGAATTCGTATGCCATGGGTGCCTCCTGTGGCAGGCGGTTATTGCGGTCAGTCGAGCGAGAGTTCGGCCTCGCCGAGGGAGTCGAAATGGGCGTTCACGATATCGTCCGTAACGCCTTCCAGGGTTGCCGGGTTCCATTGCGGATTGCGGTCCTTGTCGACCACGGCCGCGCGCACGCCTTCATAGAATTCATGGCGCTGCAGGACGTGGCAGACCATCCGGTATTCGAGAACGAGCGCGTCCTTCGGAGATATACCAGGGTTGTCCGTGAGTTGTTTGGCTGTGATCTTCATGCTGGTGGGCGACATGTGAGACAGCGTCTCCGCGCAGGTTGCGGCAAACTCCGACCCGTCCGATTCTAGCGTCGCCACGATGTCTTCGACCTTGTCGGCCGCAAAAAGCCGGTCGATTTCGCCCTGCTTGCCGGCAAGAACCGATTGGCCGGGATCGCCCGAAAAGCCGCTTATTACCCCTTCGACGGTTGCGAAACCGTCGCCGGAATAGTCGGCGGTCGTCAGCGCGTCGAGCAGGGCTTCCTGACGGTCGCTCCGGACGAAGTGGGTTCCGAACCGGGCATGGATCGCATCCGCGGCGTCGAGCCGGTGGCCGGTCAGGCCGAGATATAGTCCCGTCCGTCCGGGCGCGGCGTTGAGGAAGGATGTCGCGCCGACGTCCGGCAGCAGACCGATCCCCGTCTCAGGCATCGCTGCCATGGTCTTCTCGCTCATCACCCGGTAGCGGCCGTTCACCGAAATACCGAGACCGCCGCCCATGACGATACCGTCGATCAGGCAGATATAGGGTTTCGGGAAATCGACGATGGCCGCGTCCATCGCATATTCCGTGATGAAGAAATCCCTCGCGCCGATGGGGTCTTGCCGGCCGGCCTCGGTAACCTTGCGGATATCGCCGCCGGCGCAGAAGGCGCGGTCTCCTTCGGCCGTTACGACGACCGCGCGCACGCCGTCGTTCGCCGCCCATTCGTCGAGATATTCATGCATTGCGCCGCACATCTCGCGGGTGAGGGAGTTGAGCGCCTTGGGCCTGTTGAGGTGAATCCGGCCGATGCGGCCGACGACCTCGAATGTGATGTCCTGTGTATCGGTCATGGCGCCAACCTACCGGCTCCGCCGCGCTCGTCAAGAACGGTTGTTGCACCGCAATATTCGGGTTGCAGTGCACGGATCGCCCGGATATGCACGGGAAACCGCAGGCGGAGGAAACCCCATGCCGACCCGTTATCTGGAAGATTTTTCGGCCGGCGACGTCTGGTCGTTCGAGCCGTGGACGCTGAGCGACGACGACATCGTTGCGTTCGCGCAGGTCTATGATCCCCAGACCATGCATACCGATCCGGAAGCCGCAGCTGCCGGAGCCTATGGCGGCCTGATTGCGAGCGGCTGGCAGACGGCGCTCGGCACCGTAACGCCGTTCCTCCGCGAGGTGATGCGCGAGACCGCGTCGCTCGCCTCGCCGGGATTCGATACGTTCAAATGGCTAAAACCGGTCAGGGCCGGTCAGCCCATCGCGCCGCGGGTGGATATTCTCGAGACGCGGAAATCGAAATCGAAGCCGGACCGGGGGATCATGCGACTGCGTTTCTCGGCGATGGATGCCGGCGGCGAGCCGGTGTGGGAGGCCGAAGGGGTCTTTATGATCCTGTGCCGGCCGGCGAACTGACCGACCGGCCGGTCGAACCGACCGCAAACGCGCCGCAGCCGACCGCGAGGACGCCGATGCAGATCGCGAGCAGCTTCGAGTATTTGTGCTCCAGACCGGTCATCGGCCCGATAATCGAAAAAAGGCCGCCGGCTTCGACGAAATAGAGCGCCGCACCCAGCATCGCCGCGGCGAAGGCGACGACGAAGCACCAGACCGGCGGGCGCGCCGAGCCCCAGATCGAGAAGAAGATCACCGGCGCGAGGAACATCGACGCCGTGCCGCTGACGGCGACGGCGCTGAACAGGTCCTTCGAGCCGAGATAGACGAACAGCAGTCCGCCGACCATGAAGGCCGCCATGGCGAGGCGGCCGTTGCGCACGGTCTCGCGGCCCATCTTCATGTCGACGACCGAGAGCTTGGCGGCCGATGCGAGGGTCGAATCCAGCGTCGAGACGGCGGAAACGATGATCGCGAAATTGAACAGCATCATCGTGTCGGCGCCCAGCCTGCGCGTCAGGGTGCCGATCATGTCTTCGCCGCTTGCTTTGACGAGGCCGGCCTGGACGCCGAGGAGGCCGAACGCGAGAATGCACGCAATGCCGAGCCAGGCGGCGTGATAGAAGCTTCGCCGCGTGGTCGCGCGGTCGGCGAGAAAGCCGCGGTCCATCATCACCGGGTCGTGGAGCGGATAGCTCCATACCTGCAGCAGCGCGACCGCGAGGAGCACCCATCCCGGCCCTTCGATTTCGGGGCTGCTGACCGCGATGCGGGGCAGGTCGAATCCTGAAATCAGTCCCGTCTGGAGCAGGAGGAGCGCGAGCACTGCGATCAGGACGCTCATCTGGAAGACGTCGGTTCTGAGCGATGCGCGGAGGCCGCCCAGCATCGAGTAGGCGAGGGTGACGGCGGCAAGCGCTGCGATGGCGACGATATAGGCGGTCGAGCCGGCGCTCCCGAAAATGATCCCGATTACAAGAAGATTGGCGAAAACCTCGGACAGGAGCCGGACGGCGACGAGCGCGTTATAGCACCAGGTTCCGGTCCGGCCGAACCGGTCGGAGAGGAAATCCTGAACGGAGTCGAATCCGTGGCGGAACCGCAGAGAATCGACGATCCATCCGCCCGTGAGGAACGAAAGGTAATAGGCGGCGTACGCCAGTGTGCCGGCGATGCCGTAGAAATAGCCGAGAATTGCCGCGTTCATCAGCGAGCGGGCGAAGACCCAGGTCGTCACCTGCGAGAAGACGAGGGTGATCAGCCCGGGCGGCAACCCGGTGGGCGAGGTGCCGCGGAAGAACCCCGAGGCGTCGTAGGCCCGCGGCGCGAGCCAGAACGAACCCAGCGCAAGCGCTCCTAGGGCGACGGCGAGGGTAATCGACATTCAGGGAGTCTCCGGACAGGCCATGCACACGCGGCCGTCGGCCGCAATCGCGATCTCGAAGGTGGCGCGGCATGGCCGGTTTCGCAATTGACGTTCGCGTGAGGCGCTATCCGCCGGACGACGGAAAGGCCCATGACCGGAAAGCCAATGAAAGGGGCAGGAGCCGCGCCTACGGAAATGCAATCCGGGTTAGGCGCGGTAGCGTTCCTGCAGGACGTTCCGAAGAACCTTGCCCACGGGCGACTTCGGGATCTCGGTGACGATCTCCACGCGCCGCGGCCGCTTGTGGCGGGCGAGACGGTCGCCGCAGGCGGCGAACAGCCATTCCGGCGTGATCTCGCCGGCGCCCGGCGACGGTACGATCGCGACGGCGGGCAGTTCGCCGAAGGTCTCGTCGGGAAGGCCGAAGACCGCGCATTCGGCGATTTCGGGGAGATCGATCAGCACGCGTTCGATTTCCGCCGGGTAGATGTTGAGGCCGCCCGAAATAATCATTTCCTTGACGCGCCCGACCAGGGAAAGCAGGCCGGTCTCGTCCCGGACCGCGAGGTCGCCGGTCCAGCCCCAGCCGTCGCCGCTGCGGAAGAACGCCGACGTCTGTTCCGCGTCGCCGATATAGCCCAGCATCAAGGTCGGTCCGCGGAAGCACAATTCGCCGACGTCGCCAGGAGCCGCCTCGCGACCCGGCTCCACGAACACCGCGCATTCCGTATGGCGGGTTTCGCGTCCCAGCGCGTCGGGCGCGCGGTCCCGCTCGTTCCTGTAGAGCGTGACAAGAGGACCGGTCTCCGTCATGCCGTAGTTCTGGATGAATTCGCAGTCGGGCAGGGCCGCTTCGGCACGCGCGATCAGGCCCGGCGGCGACGGCGCGCCGCCGTAGACGACCTTCCTCAGGCTGGCAAGGCGTGCGGCGTCGAAGGCGGGATGGGACAGCAGCATCTCGATCTGGGCGGGAACGACGAACGTCGAGGTGATACCGTGCGTCTCCGCCGCGGCCATGAATTCTTCGACGGTCCAGTGCGGCAGGATCACCTC
>JAYQUR010000269.1:0-5117 GCA_038148075.1 Alphaproteobacteria bacterium
CTGCGCGGGCCATGGCGGCGTGCGCGATTTCGGGGCGGATACGTTGCGGCGCGGCATCGATTTCCTGGTGATTTCCATCGGCTCGCTCGCCGATGCGGCGCTCGAGGCGGAACTGATTGCGGCCGCGGAAGAGGGCGGGGCGAAGCTCGTCCTCGCGGCGGGCGCGGTGGCCGGGGCGGACGCGCTGGCGGCGGCCCGGGTCGGCGGACTGACGCGCGTCTCCTACACGTCGCGAAAGCCGCCGGGGGCCTGGAAGGGCACGCCGGCCGAAAAGGTCTGCGATCTCGATGCGGTAACGGAAGAGACCGAGCTATATGCCGGCACGGCGCGCGCCGCCGCGACCGACTATCCGCAGAACGCCAACGTTGCCGCGACGATCGCCCTTGCGGGAGCTGGCTTCGAGGCAACGCAGGTGCGTCTCGTGGCCGACCCCGCCGCCGGCGGCAATATCCATCAGCTCGAGGCGGAAGGCATGTTCGGTTCGTTCTCGATGGAGATCCGCGGCAAACCGCTGCCCGACAATCCCAAGACGTCGACGCTAGCGGCGCATTCCGTTGTGGCTGAAATACGTCGCCGGGCGGGCGCGGTCGAGATCGGCGGCTAGGCGGCCGTCACCGGAAATACGGCTCCGTCCACTCGAATTCCTTCGGCGTCACGCCTGCATCCAGCGCGCGGGCGGCGGCGTAGCCGGCGATTTCACCCGTCTGGGTGCACCACGGGAAATTCCGCATCACCATGAAGATCGTGTCGTAGGTGAAGCTGAGCGATGCGCCGGTCAGCAGCAGATTGTCTATGCCGAGCGGCAGGAAGCAGCGATAGGGCACGGTGAAGCTGTGGTGCTCGTGCCGGTCCCAGTAGAACGGCTTCTGCATCGGTGCGGTGACGGCGTCCGGAAAGATCGTGCCGGCGCGCGCGTCGTCGAGGGTGAAGACGTGCTCGCCGATAGGATGACGGCCGTCGCGGATGCCGACGAAGCGGCCGACATTGGCGAGCCAGGCGTTCTCGAAGCCGGGCACGTATTTTTTCAGGAAGGCCGCTTCCGCGTCGACGAAGCCGCGCAGTTCGCGCTTGGCGCGCGCCTCGTCGTTGACGTCGTCGTCCATGTGAAGGCCCCATTCGTAGGGCACGTTCTGCCAGACGATATAGGTGCCGTCGGCCATGATCGGGCTCATGTCGAGCGTCGGGTGGCCGATATAGGCCTCGCCGTAGACGCCGGTCCCGCCCATGCGCGGCCGGTAGAGCCCCGGCGGGATATCGCCCGCCGCGTCCGCCTCTGCGATCAGCCTGGAGAGGTCGGGATCGTCGGCGTCCCTTTGGTGACGTTGCGTCGCGGCGAAATCGACGTTCGCCATGATCCACAGCAGCCCGCCCGGGATAGGCCGCTCGACGCCGTCCCAGTCGGCCGTTTTCGGCTGGCCGCCGCCGCCGCGGACGTAAGGCACGCCGGCCGCCGCGGCCAGCGCGGCCGTGCCGGATCCTTCGATGAAGACCCGCCCGGCGACTGCGAGCCGGCCCGACGCCGTCTCGATCACGATGGCGGTGATGTGTCCGTCCTTGCCCGCATCGCGGTCGACCACGGCGTCGACGAACGACGCGCCGTAGAGCGCGGTGACGCCCGCCTCGTGCAGCATGCCCGCCATCACCGCGCCGGCGCCCTCGGGATTGAAGCTCGCCCGCGTGAACTCCGCTTCTGCTGGAAGGCGCCTTTCGTAATGCGACAGCGGGTTTCCGGCCCATCCGGGATGCGTGTCCTGCGTCGCGGTATAGATATGCCCCCGGTCGGAAAAGGCCTTCATCAGCTCGCTGTGGATGCCGCCGACGCCGACATTCGCCGCGCCCTGGAGGCCGGACGTGTGGACGCCGCCCGGCATGTCGAAGCGCTCGACCAAGACGACGCTGCGTCCCATCCGCGCCGCCTGCAGCGCCGCCGCGAACCCGCCCGGCCCGGCGCCGACCACGACGACGTCGGCTTCGCAGGCGACGGGGATTCCGGCGGCTGGGTGGGGAGGGGCCACGTTCCCTAGTCCACCACCGCCACATCGAGAAGACAGTGCCGTCTTTCCGTCGTCGCCACCTCGACCGCGCGCGCCAGCGCCGCCGGCAGGTCGGCGCCGTTTTCGACGCGCTCGACGTGTGCGCGGCTGGCCGCGGCGGTCAGGGTGAAGTCGGGGCTCGGCGAAAGCCCCGTCAGGGGCATGCGGTTCGCCTTCGTCGCGTAGCCGTCCGGATACATGCCGGCGACCGCGTTTGTGACCGCTTTCCACTCCGCGTTGTTCGTCACCACGAGGATCACCGGCAGTTCCAGCGCCTCCGCGACCTGGTGGCAGGCAGTCGGGTTCGCGAACATGTAGGAGCCGTCGCCCATCGTCGCGAGCACGAGGCGGTCGCGGTCGGCGAGCTGCAGGCCGAGCGCCACCGGCACCGACCAGCCGAGGCCGCCCGAATGCGGCTCCTGGTACCAGCTGTGCTGCTCGTCGAGATCCATCGGGTCGAGCGGCGCTCCGAGTTCGGAAAGGACGCTGGCATAGCGGCCCTTTACGGCCTCCGAAATGCAGTGGCCGACCCACGCCTTGATCATGGCGCCCGGGCCGGGCGTTGCGGTCGCGGTGCTCAGCGTCGCAGCGCGGATTTTCGCGGCGCGGGCGCCGACGTCCGCGCGGCGGGCGGCAAGCGCATCGCTCTTGCCGCCGCGTCGTGCCGCCATTGCGCCCATCAGCGCCGTCATCACGTCGCCGGTTTCGCCGGCGAGCGCTTCGTCGGCCCGGAAATTGCGGACCGGGATGCGGGTGAACAAAGGGTTGGGCCCGGCGTGGACAACCTTGCAATCGGACCCCGGCCCATGCCGGTCCGGCCACCACGGCGCCATGCAGTCGATCGACAGGATCGCGTCGGCTTCCTTGATCCACGGCATCGGGTCCGAGCCGACGCACATCGGATGGCCGGTCGGGACCGCGAGGCGAAGCGCCCAGTAATGGCAGACAGGGATTCCCCAGTCGTCGGCAAACGCGGAGAACGCGGCGAACGCCGCTGCGTCGCCGACGCCGCGCTGGGCGATCACCAGCGGGCGCTCGGCACTGGCGAGGATGTCGGCGGCGCGTTCGATGGCGGCCGGGTCCGGCGCGGCACGGGCCGGGGCCATGCTGCCGGGCTCGTCGAGCCCGTCCGCCGGGCAGGGCTCGCACAGCACCTCGCGCGGCAGGCTCATGTAAACCGGGCCTTTAGGCGTCGAATTGGCGATGGCATGCGCCCGGTCGAGCAGCCCGCCGACCTGTTCGGGAAAGCGCAGCTCGTAGTCCCATTTCACCGCCTCGCGGATCAGTGCGACCTGATCGCGCATCTCCTGGCCCCAGCCGATGGGGACGGTGCGGGCGCCGAACCGGCCGCCCTCGGTGGTCGGGGTGCGGCCGGACATCATCAGGACGGGGATGTGGTCCTGCGCGGCATTGATCGCGCCGGTGGCGCCGTTGGCGATGCCGACATTGGTATGCAGCATGACCGTCTGGGCTTTTCCCGATCCGAGGTAGTAGCCGATCGCCATGTTCATGGCCGCGTTTTCATGCGGCACGATCACCGGCTCGGGAAGGTCGATATGCTTGGCGGCGGCCTCGGCGAGGCCTTCAATGATCGGCGGAAAATCGGTCCCGGAATTCGCGAACACGTACTCGACGCCGAGCGCCTTCAGCTTCGTGAACAGGGCGCCGCCGGTCGTCAGTTTGGGCGCATCGTCGGCCGCGGGCCGGTCGGTTCCTTCGGGCATGGTCCTGCTTCGGTCGCCGATAACTCCGAGGCGTATAGCAGTTTTCCGGGCGGAGGGAGAGGGTGGGCCGGGGAAAATAGTCGCGAATCGAGACGGAATCGCGAGGTTTCGGTTGCCCGGCGGTCTCAACCGATCCCCGCATCGGCCTCTCCGGAAATCGCGGGGTATCGCCGTGCAATCGGTTGCATGATATGATCGACGCAACGGCGGACGTCAGATCCGCCGCCGAGAATGTGACACATGCGCCGTGAAAGGTGCGTCGGAAACGCGGCTGACCGCCGCAGGGAGTGAAACATGAAACAGCAGCTTCTGAAAAAATCGGCTGTCGCGGCGGGCGTTGCCGCGCTGGCACTCACGGCGGCGGCACAGACGTCATCCGCCGCCGATCTGAAAATGGCCTTCTTCGCCAGCCCCAAGCATCACGTCTGGGACAAGTTCATGGCGCCGTGGGGCAAGGACCTCGAGAGCAAGAACGTCGGACTGAAGGTGCTCGGCTTCCCGGGCAGCCAGATCGGCGGCAAGCCGCCGGGGGCGTTCAAGCGCGTCGTCAACGGCATCGCCGACATCGAGTTCGGCCTGCAGGGTTACACCTCGACCGTGTTCCCCAAGACGATGGTCGCCGAGATTCCGATGCAGTTCGAGAATGCGATGGAGGCGACCCGCGGCCTGTGGCGGATTCTCGATACCTACCTCAACGACGAATACAGCCGCGTGAAGGTGCTCGGCTTGTGGACGACCGACACGCCGGTTCTGATGACCAACAAGGTGGTCAAGACGCCGGCCGACCTCGCGGGCGTCAAGCTGCGCACGCCGTCGCGCGATCAGGCCGAAATCATCAAGGGGCTCGGCGCCATTCCGGTGGCGATGCCGATGCCGGCGACCTATCAGGCAATCGAGAAGGGCGTCGTCGACGGCTCGCTCGTCGGTATTTCCGTCGTGAAGTCGTTCAAGCTCGCCGAGGTGGTGAAGAACTATCTCGCCGGCCTGCCGATGGGTTTCTCGCCGCAGTTCGTCGTCATGAACCGCAAGGCCTATAACGCCCTTAACCCGTCGCAGAAGAAGGCGATCGACGACAGCACCGGGCTCGAGTGGAGCCTCCGCGCCGCCAAGCTCTACGAGGAAGCCCGCGAAGAAGGCATCGCGCTGGTGAAGGAGCGCAAGGATACGAACTTCACCGAGATCACCGCCGCGCAGAAGGCCGAGTGGAACGCGAAGTTCAAGGACCTCTCCGATCATTGGGTCGGCCGGTTCGAGAAGCAGGGCTTCAAGGACTACGCCAAGATGCTCGCCGCCTACATGGGCAAGGGCTCGTAAGACAAGCCCGGCTCAGCGAGACGGGTGCAGTCGATGACGTCTGAAG
>JAYQUR010000270.1:0-5084 GCA_038148075.1 Alphaproteobacteria bacterium
GGCCTAGACCGCGCGCGGTCGGATTTTCGGAAGGGGCGGTCCGGCGGATCGCCCCTTTTCGTTTCCGGCCCCGAAATCGGTAGAATCGGATGCGCCCACGCATCAATCCCGATGTTAAATTAGGAACATGACGTACCGGCGCATTCCATATCTGCTCGTGATATTGCTCGCGACGTTAGGCGTCGCGGAGGCACAGACGGCGGACGACCGGCGCGTGCCGCTCTCGCGCGCGGAGATGACCCTGTCGTTCGCGCCCCTGGTTCGCGAGGCGGCCCCCGCGGTCGTCAATGTCTACACGCGCCGCGTCGTCGAGGCCCGGCGGACCTCGCCGTTGTTCGACGATCCGTTCTTCAGGCGCTTCTTCGGCGACGGCTTTCCGGCGCCCGGCGGCGGAACCCGGAAGCGGGTCCAGAACTCGCTCGGTTCGGGCGTGATCGTCCGCGCCGACGGGCTTATCGTCACCAACCAGCACGTGGTCGAGAAGGCGGACGAGATAACGGTTGTCCTCGCCGACCGGCGCGAATTCGACGCCGAGGTGGTCCTCCGCGACGAGCAGACCGATCTCGCCATCCTCAAGATCGAAGCCGCCGGCGAGGAACTCCCGTTCCTGCCGTTCCGCGATTCCGATACGCTGGAGGTCGGCGATCTCGTGCTCGCGATCGGCAATCCGTTCGGCGTCGGCCAGACGGTGACGAGCGGCATCGTCTCCGCCGTGGCGCGGACCGCAGAAGGCGTCAGCGACTACGGTTTCTTTATCCAGACCGATGCCGCCATCAACCCGGGCAATTCGGGCGGCGCGCTCGTGTCGATGGACGGTCGCCTTGCCGGGATAAACACGGCCATTTATTCGCGTGGCGGTGGCTCGAACGGCATCGGTTTCGCCATTCCGGCCAACATGGTCGCAACGGTCGTGGCGAGTGCAGATAGCGGCGGCAAGGTACGCCGGCCCTGGCTCGGCGCCCGCGGCCAGACGGTAACGGCGGACGTCGCCGCCGGTCTCAAGCTCCCCCGGCCGTTCGGTGTCCTGATTAACTCCGTCGCGTCCAACGGCCCGGCCGCGCGCGCCGGCCTGAGAGTCGGGGATATCGTCGTCGCGGCGAACGAGCGGGACGTTCCCGACGCCAACAGCCTGCGCTTTCGGCTCGGGACAATGAGGATCGGGAATACGGCCGATCTGACGGTCTTGCGGAACGGCAGACGCCTGACGCTCGCGCTTCGGCTCGAAGCGGCACCGGAAGATCCGCCGCGCAACGTCACGACCATGGGCGGCCGGAATCCCGTTGCCGGAGCCGAAGTCGCAAATCTTTCGCCGGCGTTGATTGAAGAGTTGCAGATTCCGACAGACGAGCGGGGCGTCATCATCCTCAGGATCCGCCGCGGTTCGCCCGCCGATCGCGTCGGGCTCGAACCGGGCGATATCCTGCTCGCCCTGAACGACGAGAAGATCGGACGCGTTGCGGAGCTCAAGCGATTGCTGGGCGTTGCGTCGGACGGCTGGCGCATGGTGGTCCGCCGCAAGGGGCGCCTGTTGCAGATGAATATCCGGGGCTGACGGCGATGGCATCTTCCGCGACCGGCAGTCTGTTCGAAAACGACGCCCCGAGGCCGCTTGCAGACCGATTGCGGCCGGCACGGCTAGACGAAGTGCTCGGGCAGGATCATCTGCTCGGTCCCGACGGCCCGCTCGGCCGGATGGTCGCGGGGGGACGCATTTCGTCGCTGATCCTCTGGGGGCCTCCCGGAACCGGCAAGACGACCGTCGCGCGGCTGCTTGCGGGACGGACCGACATGGAATTCGAACCCCTGTCCGCGGTGTTCTCGGGAGTTGCGGACCTGCGCAAGGTGTTCGAGCGTGCCCGCAATCTGCGGCAGTCGGGCAGGGGGACCCTGCTGTTCGTCGACGAGATACACCGCTTCAATCGCGCCCAGCAGGACGGCTTCCTGCCATACGTCGAGGACGGTACGGTGGTTCTCGTCGGCGCGACGACCGAAAACCCCTCGTTCGAACTCAACGGCGCTTTGTTGTCGCGCTGTCAGGTGCTGGTGCTGCATCGGCTGGGGCCGGAAGCGCTGGAAAGCCTGCTCGTGCGGGCGGAGACGGAAATGGGGCGCACGCTGCCGCTGACGGAAGACGCGCGCGCCGCGGTCTGCGCCATGGCAGACGGCGACGGTCGCTACCTGCTCAATCTTGCAGAGGAATTGTTCCGTCTGGATCCGGATACGCTGCTCGATCCGGCGGCGCTTGCCCAGAAGATCCAGAAACGCGCCCCTCTCTACGACAAGGCGCAGGAAGCCCACTACAACCTGATCAGCGCGCTGCACAAATCGCTTCGCGGTTCCGACGCGGACGCCGCGCTCTACTGGCTTGCCCGCATGCTCGCCGGCGGCGAGGAGCCGCGCTACATCGCGCGGCGTCTGACCCGTTTCGCGGTGGAAGATATAGGGCTTGCCGATCCGCAGGCGCTGCCGCAGTCGATCGCGGCCTGGGAAGCCTACGAACGCATCGGTTCCCCGGAAGGCGAACTAGCGCTCGCACAGTGCGTCGTCTACCTGGCCACCGCGCCCAAGTCCAATGCGGTTTATCGCGCACTCGGCGCGGCGAACCGGGCGGCAAAGGAAACCGGCTCCCTGTCGCCGCCGTCGCACATTCTCAACGCACCGACGCGTCTGATGAAGGATCTCGGTTACGGCGACGGCTATGTCTACGATCACGATACGGACGATGCATTCTCCGGCCAGGATTATTTTCCCGACGACATGAACCGGCGAACTTTCTACGAACCGGTAGACCGCGGTTTCGAACGCGACGTTCGCAAACGGCTGGAATACTGGGCGAAGCTCCGCGGCAGGCAGGCGGATGGCGGAGGCGAACGCGAATGAAGACCATTCTGTACGTCGCGCTCGGTGGCGCTCTCGGCGCCGTCGCCCGCTATCTGCTGGGGATGATCGCGCTCCAGCTATCCAGCGGTCACTGGCCATGGGGGAATTTCTCCGCGAACGTGTTGGGGTCGGTCGGGCTCGGTATCCTGATCGCGGCGCTCAGCCTGTCCTGGAGCCCGAGCACGGAGGTCCGCGCTTTCCTTGTTGTCGGCCTGTTTGGCGGATTTACGACCTTTTCGGCCTTTTCGTTCGAGACGATCCTGCTGTTCGAGCGCGGACGCGAAGACCTCGCGGTCCTGTATGTCGGGGCGACGCTCGTCGCCGCGATCGGCGGGCTTTTCGCGGGCATGAGACTGACGCGGATGGTGCTGGCATGAGCGACGTCAGGCTTGTCCCTGTCGCGGCGGATGACGCCGACATCCGCCTGGACCGCTGGTTCAAACGACATTTTCCCGCCGTCAAACATGGCAGACTCGAGAAACTTCTGCGGACGGGCCAGATCCGCGTCGACGGACGCCGGGCAAAGGGCTCGACCCGACTGGAGCCCGGGCAATCCGTTCGCATTCCGCCGCTGGGCGAGGCGACCGATGCGGCGCCGCAGCCGAAAGCGACGATTTCCGCGGCCGATCGCGACTGGATTCGTTCGCTCGTCATTCACGAGGACGACGACGTGATTGCGCTCAACAAGCCGCCGGGCATCGCCGTACAAGGCGGGCGCAAGGTATCCCGCCACATCGACGGTCTGCTCGATGCGCTCGCCCCGAAAGGCGGGGAGCGTCCTCGGCTGGTGCACCGGCTCGACAGGGATACGGGCGGCGTGCTGCTGCTGGCGCGGCGCGCTTCGTCCGCCGCGGCGCTCGCCGAGGCATTCCGGGCTCGCGATGCGAAGAAGACGTACTGGGCGATCGTCGTCGGCGCGCCCGCTGCGGACGAAGGCACCATCGATTTCGCCATCGTCAAGAAGGCAGGGCCGGGCGGCTACGAGAAGATGGCGGCCGACGCGGCCGGCGGAAAGGACGCCGTGACCGATTACCGCGTGCTCGAGAAGGCAGGCCGCCGCGCCGCCTGGCTCGAACTGCGACCGCGTACCGGGCGCACGCATCAGCTCCGCATTCATTGCACGTCGCTCGGAACGCCGATCCTCGGCGACCGGAAGTACGGTGCTTCCGCCGCGGTCCTTGACGGCGTGCCGGGCGGCGACCGTCTGGTACTGCATGCCAGGGAAATCGATATCGCCCATCCGGCCGGCGGCCGGCTAAGGGTTGTTGCGGAGATCTCGCCACAAATGGTTGAAACATTTGAATTTTTCGGATTTCAGTCGACGCCTGCAGGAAACCGTCGATGAGCGGCCGCCTTAAACTGGCAGCGTTCGACCTCGACGGGACGCTGCTGAACAGCATTCCATCCATCGTTTCGGGCGTGCAGGCTTGCTGGGGCTCGCTCGGCTTTCCCGCCGTCACCGACGACGAGATCCGCAATATCATCGGCCTCCCGTGGGAACAGAGTATCCAGATGCTGTTACCGGGAGCGGGCGACCGCGAGATCGGCATGATCCGAGCCTACTACTCCGAGGTCGTGCAAGGCACGCGCGAGGCCCCCGAACGGCCGCCGGAAACGCTGTTTCCCGGCATCGTGGAGCTGCTGGACGCGCTCGAGGACGACGGATACGTGCTCGCCATCGTCACCAGCCGGACGAACAGGCGACTCGAAGACCTGTTGGCCGACAACGGCGTCGGCGGCCGGTTCGTATCGATAAAGTCGGCCGACCAGGGGCCCGGTAAACCGAACCCGTTCCTGCTCAACGAGGCCATGCGCGAGACCGGCGTGGACGCCGCCGATACCGTCATGATCGGCGACACGACCTATGACGTCCTGACCGCCCGCAACGCCGGAACCGGTGCCATCGGCGTCACCTGGGGCGTCCATCCGGCGCACGAGCTGGAGGGCGCCGGCGCGCATCACATTGCAGACGAGGTGGACGAGCTCGTGAACTATATCGACCGGCTGATCGAGCACGGGCATCCGGCATGAAGCGCTTCTACAAGGAGGTGAGCATCGCATCTGCCGCCGAAGACATGCTTGTCGTCCATCTCGACGGCCGGCCGGTCAAGACCCCGGCGAAGAACGAACTGCGCCTGCCGGGCGAGGAGCTTGCGCGGGCCGTTGCAGCGGAATGGGAGCGGCAGGGCGACGAAATCGACCCG
>JAYQUR010000271.1:0-5076 GCA_038148075.1 Alphaproteobacteria bacterium
ACGACGTCCCATTCGTCAAACCCGTCATCACACACGACGTCGTCGACGTGGAACATGTCGAACCCGACGAAGTCGACGCCGTATACGACGTGATCGCAGACCCGCCGTTACTCGCCGGTGCCGTCCACGACACGGTCAACTGCGTGTTCCCCGCCACCAACAACACCGACGTCGGAGTCCCAGGAACCGTCACCGGCGTACCAGACACCGAACTCGACGCCGGGCCGGTCCCAACCGCATTGGTCGCTGTCACCGACACGGAATACGAGGTCCCATTGTCCAGCCCAGAGATCGCGCACGAGGTCGTCGCCGTCGAACATGTCAAGCCCGATGCGGTCGACGCCGTGTATCCCGTGATTGCTGATCCACCATCATCAACAGGACCTGTCCACGAAACCGTGATCTGCCCATCACCGGCATCCAGCGACACCCCGGTCGGCTGCGCGGGAACATTCGGGGTGCGGGTCACCGTGATCGTGTAAGTGGCCGACGTGCCATCAGGAGCTTCGACAACGACAGGGACCTCATTCGATCCGTAAGCGAGCGAGATCGAATCGGATGTTGATCCGTTCGCCACAGCAGAACCGCTCACCGACGTGGTCGATGCGGCGACGGCGACCGGCACGGCTATCGGCGCGAAGGATTTGAGCGACCGCCACAGCGCACCGAGCGAGCCATGCCGGTCGAAGCCGATCAGCGAGACGAGGATTCCCACCGCCGTCATGCAGAGGCCGAGCGACATGATCTGCCACAGCGGCACTAGCGGCAGATACTGGCTCGCCACCGCCATGCCGACGATGAAGGGCGACCAGAACGGAACCAGCGACATGCCGCGGACAGCCGTCGTGAAGACGTCGCGGCGCTCGTCGGCCGGCGCGTCGCGGCCGAGGATGGGGGCCAGGATCGCGAAGACGCCCACCTGCAGGATCGATCCGATCAGCAGCCCGCCGACGACGATGCCGCTGTCGCGCCGGTCGCGATCGAGCGCGCCGAACAACGCGCGGGCCTTCGCGATCTCGGGCCGTTGTTCGGCGGTCGCGCGCAGCAGCACGATGGTCGCGAGGAAGGCGGGGAAGATGGCCGACCGCGTGAGGCCGGTCAGGATCGCGTCCCACTGCCCGTAGGCGAAGCCGAGTCCCACTGTCGCCGCGCCGAGAACGATGCAGAGGATGGCGCTGTGGCGGGCGAGCCGCGACAGAGCCAGCGCGACGAACGCGACCAGGAGGATCGCCATCGGCGCATAGAGCGGCAGCTTTGGGAAAAGGATATGGGCGACGGCGAGCAGCCAGAGCGCCGCGCCGACCTGTATGGAAAGACGGATCACGAAACGGCGGTGCCGGCCGGCCCTTCCAATACCGTCGCCCGGCGCAGCTCACGACGCTCGGCGAGATCCCAGCGGCGGCCGCGATGCAGCGTGCAGCGGTTGTCCCACATGACGAGATCGCCTGGCGACCAGCGGTGGCGGTAGACGAATTGCGGCTGCGTCGCGTGCTCGATCAGCTCGCTCACCAGCATGCGGGCCTCGGGGACGCTCATGCCGTGGATGCGTGCGATGTGGATGCAGACGAACAGGATCGTGCGGCCGGACCCGGGATGCGTGCGGACAAGCGGCCAGTCGGCCGGCGGCAGGGCGGCCATCTGCTCGTCGGTGTAGACGTTGCCGAGCATGGTGCGCGAATGGAGCGCGTGGTGCTGGCCGACGAGGTTCTCCACTTCCGTCTTCAGATCGGCCGGCAAGGCATCGTACGCGGCGCGCAGGTCGGCGAATTCGGTGTCTCCGCCCTCGGCCGGGATCACCTGCGCCGACAGCATCGAATATGTCGCGACCTTCGGCATGAAGGACGAATCCGAATGCCAGAACTGATTCGCGATCGAGGAAGTGATCGCCGGGTTGTCGCGTTCCATCACCGCTCCGTCGGCGCCCACATTGGCGATGTCGACGAAGCCCTCGTGCTTGAAGCGGTTTTTCTTCTTCGTGACGTTGAGCAGCCCCTCGTCCAACGGCCCGAAATGTTTCGCGAACGTCATGTGCCCGTCGTCGTCGAGCGGCTGGTCCGGCCAGACGAGGACGGCATAGCGATCCATCGCCGCCTCGATGGCGGCGGCGATGTCGGCGTCGATGCCGGCGCACAGGTCGATACCGGTGGCGACGGCGACGAAATCCTCGTTAACGGGCTCGAAAGTTAGGGGCATGCGATTGTTCCGTGTCGCGTTTCCGCTATTTTAGCCGCCAGAGAACGTTAAAGGACAGAGGAGGCCGCACGTGCCCAACAAGGATCTTCGGGACTGGATCGACGAGCTGGAAAAGGCGGGGCAGGTCAAGACCTTCACCGGCGCCGACCGCGAGACGGAAATCGGCGGCATCGTCGACATGGCGATGCGCCAGAAAACCAATCCGGCCGTGATGTTCGACGACATCCCGGGCTACGAGAAGGGCCATCGCGTGCTCGCCAATATCCTGACGTCGGTGCCGCGCATCAATATCGCGCTCGGCCTGCCCGTCGATACGCCCGAGGTCGAGCTCGTGAATTACTGGCGCGAGTACATGCGCGACCAGCCGGCGCACGACCCGGTCGAGGTCAACGGCGGCCCGCTCGTCGAGAACGTGTTCGAAGGCGACGACATCGACATCACCACCATCCCGTCGCCCAAGTGGCACGAACGCGACGGCGGCTACTACATCGGCACCGCCTGCATGGTCGTGATGAAGGACCCCGACAGCGGCTGGATCAATTACGGCGCCTATCGCGTACAGGCGCACGATCCCAAGACCGCGTCGGTGATGGTCTCCAAGGGCAAGCACGGCAACATGCTGATGAACAAGTATTTCGAGCGCGGCGAAAAGTGCCCGATCGCGGTCGTCGCCGGCATGCACCCGGCGCTGTTCATGATCTCCGGTCTCGAGATGCCCTACGGCAAGAACGAGTACGATTGCGCCGGCGGGCTGCTGGGCGAGGGCGTCGAGATCATCAACATGCCGAAGACCGGCCTGCCGGTTCCCGCCAACGCCGAGATCGCCTTCGAGGGCTTCATCGACAAGGACGACTTCGTCGACGAGGGTCCGTTCGGCGAATGGGCGGGCTATTACGCGGGCGACATGCATCGCGAGCCCGCGATCCGCATCGAGACCTTCATGCACCGCGACAACCCGGTCCTCCTCGGCGCGGTCCCCGGCGTGCCGCCGAACGACGACACGTTCTATCGCGGCACCTACCGCTGCGGCGCGGTGTGGAACCAGCTCGAAGCCGCGGGCATTCCCGGCGTCCAGGGCGTCTGGGCGCACGAGGCGGGCGGCAGCCGCATGTGGCTGACGGTATCGATCAAGCAGATGTACGGCGGCCACTCGAAGCAGGCCGGCATGGTCGCCGCGCATTGCCACGCGGGCGCCTACGCAAACCGCTGGGTGGTCGTGGTCGACGAGGACATCGATCCGTCCAACATGAACGACGTCGTCTGGGCGATGTGCACCCGCCACGACCCGCGCGAGGGGCTCGACATCATCGACGGCGGCTGGAGCACGCATCTCGACCCGATGTGCTACAGCCACGACGACCGCCGCAATTCGCGGGTCATCGTCGACGCCTGCAAGCCGTTCAGCCGCGACTTCCCGCCGGTCGTCCGCAACTCGGACGAGCTGGAAGCGGCGATCGTCAAGAAGTTCGGCAACCCGTTCGCCTGAACCGGTTTATTCAAGGCTGCGTGAAGGACTTGTGCGCCCGGCGATATCGACGCTCGGCGGGCGGAACGCTACGATTCCGCCCAAGACGAACCGACATACCCCATCAGGGAGAAAACGACATGCCCGATACCTATCTGCCGGAAGGCTACAGGCCGCCCAAGGTCTGGAAACCCGACGCGGAGACCGGCGGCAAGTTCGCCTCGATCAACCGGCCGACGGCCGGGGCGCAGTTCGAGAAGGAGCTGCCGCGCGGCGAGCATCCGCTGCAGCTCTATTCGCTGGGCACGCCGAACGGCATCAAGGTGACGATGCTACTCGAGGAATTGCTCGCCGCCGGCGTGAAAGAGGCCGAATACGATGCGTGGCTGATCCGTATCGGCGAGGGCGAGCAGTTCGGCAGCGGCTTCGTGTCGATCAATCCGAACTCGAAGATCCCCGCGCTCCTCGACGTCAGCACCGATCCGCCGACGCGGGTGTTCGAATCCGGCGCGATCATGCTCTATCTCGCCGAAAAGTTCGGGAAGTTCATCCCGTCCGATCCGTCGGAGCGGGCCGAATGCTATTCGTGGCTGTTCTGGCAGATGGGCAGCGCGCCCTATATCGGCGGCGGCTTCGGCCATTTCTATCATTATGCGCCGGTCAAGATTCAGTACGCCATCGACCGCTTCACGATGGAGGTCAAGCGGCTGCTGGACGTACTCGACAGGAACCTCGCCGACCGCCGCTACATGTGCGGCGACATGTACACGATCGCCGACATCGCGTGTTTCGGCTGGTTCGGCAACCTGTTGCTGCACAACCAGTACGAGGCGACCGAGTTCCTCGAGGTCGCTTCCTACAAGAACGCGATGCGCTGGGCAGAGGAGCTGCAGGCGCGCACCCCGATCCAGCGCGGCCGTCGCGTCAACAAGGTGACCGGGCCGGAGGAGCTTCGCGTCGCCGAGCGCCACTCGGCCAGCGATATAAGTTAGAAAAGGTGAGAATTCGGGGCGTCGCGGCGTGACTTTCGCCGCGAAACTCCGGTAAAATCATTCGGCAACGAACGATCCGCGGAAGCGCGGGACCAAAGGGAGGGGTCGCATGACCGACATGCGTTACGAGGCGCCGTCGTCACTCAACGACGCGGTGCATTTGCTGTCCGGGGCGAACGGCGCCGCGAAGATATTCGCGGGGGGGACCGACGTGCTCGTCCAGCTTCATTCCGAAACGATCGAGCCGGAGCTTCTGGTCGACATCAAGAACATTCCCGAGCTGACCGCCATGTCGGAAAAGGACGGGGTGTGGACCGTGGGTGCCGCAGTGTCCGGTATGAAGGTGATCAACGATGCCGGCTTCAGCGCCGCCTGGCCGGGCGTGTGCGACGGCGTCGCGCTGATCGGCTCCGTGCAGGTCAAGGG
>JAYQUR010000272.1:0-5072 GCA_038148075.1 Alphaproteobacteria bacterium
GGGGGCGGCCGTCCAGATGCGCTGCGTGTCGAAGTGCGGCTTACTTGCCGAACAGCTTCTTCAGGGAATCGCCGGCGCCCTTGGCGGCATCCTCGATCCCCTTGCCGGCGCCTTCCGCACCGCCCGTGATGTTCTTGATCGCGTCCTCGGCGCCCTTGGAGACGTCCTTGAGCATGTTGTCGATCCCGAGAGAGCCGACCGAAGCCGTAACCTGCTTTTCGATCGCATCCATCACCTTGTCGACGACTTCCGCCGGACTCGCGCCGTCCTTCTTGTCCTTGCCGATATCCTTCAGGCGGATCGTCGGCAGTCCCGAACCGATCTTCTTGCCAGACAGCAGCGGATGACTGACGGAGACGCGTCCGTTGCTGACGACGAGACTTTCGATGATCATCTTTTTGCCCGAGTCGTCGCCCGACGAAGCGGGCTGTCCGCCGGAACCGCCTCCGGCGCTGCCGTCCGACCCGCCACCCGCCGCTTTCTCGACGTTCTTGCCGATCACATCGACGTTGCTGCCGCCTTCGCCGAATTCGTAGGTCACGTCAGGCGCGTCGATAGTGATCGATTTGATCACGATCGTATCGGAGGTAAGGCTGGAGATGTCGATGTCGATCGCGATGCTGCCCAGTTTGAAGGCCGCGTCGGTCTTGTAACCGGGCGGGTTTCCTACGATCAGCCCCGACAGCTTGCCCTGTCCGTTCTCCGGAGAGAGTTCGACCTTCTCGAGTTTGACCGATACCCCCGTGTATTGCGGCCCGTACGTCTCGACCGCATCCTTCACGAGCGAATCGAGATTCGAGTAAACGTAGACGAAGACCGCCACGACGGCGATGACGATGACGGCGAGAACGCCGCCGATGATTTTGAATCCGCGACCCATAGTCCGACCTTTCCTGTTGCCTGCCCGAAAATTAATAAAGTGTCGCCGGTGGCGTTTATAGAACCGGGCGGACGGCAGTTAAACGGCCCACCGGCGAGCCGATTTCGGGGGATTTTGCCCGACTAAGCCAATTCCGCCGCAATCGTCAGCAGAGATTTGTCCGACCCGGGCGGGCCGATCAGCGAAATGCCGATCGGTCCGGCTTCGTGTGCGAGCGGCATAGAAATCTGGGGGCAGCCGGTCAGGCCGGCCAGACAGGTGAGTCCCATCGTTCGGGCGCGGAATGCCTCCACCTCCGCTTCGGTCGCATCGCGTTTCGGGCTTACCGGAGCCGTCGGGATCAGGATGACCGTGTCGTCTTCCCCAAGAAGTTCGGAGAGCCGGGCGCGGGCGATGTCGCGAACCGGCTGATGTTCCGCCCGGTCGGCGTCGTTCAGTGTGGCGGCGTACTCGAAACGCTCCTTAACGCCGGGGCCGAAGCCCGGATCGTTCGCACGGACCCACTCAGCGTGATTTGCCCATATTTCGAGAGCCTGGAGGTGGCGGAAAGCGGCGAACCACCGATCGAGGCCTTCCTTGGCGACGACGAGCCGTTCCGTCTCGATGCCCATGCGCTCGACGAGTGACGCCGCGGCGCTTTCGGCTGCGGTGCGTTCGAGATCCGGCAAGCGGGAGAAGGCATCGTCCGGGAGGATCGCGCGACGGGGCGCGATCGGCCGCGTGTGGGTGTCCAGGAGTACGCTGCCGATGCGCGAGAACAACGAGGGATCTCTCGCAAACCAGCCGACGACATCGAAGCTGCCGGCAAGCGGGGCGACCCCTCCGTCGTCGACGCGGCCATGAGTCGGCCGAATCCCGTATATGCCGGAAAAGCTGGCGGGGCACCGCACCGAACCGCCGCAGTCGGTTCCCAGCGCGAAGTCGACGAGCTTGCCGGCGACGGCGGCCGCGGAACCGGACGAAGAGCCGCCCACCGACCGATCGGGCGCGGCGGGGTTGATCGGCGCGCCGTAATGCGCGTTGTCGCCGGCGAGGCTATAGCACATCTCGTCGCAGACGGTCTTTCCGACAAGCGTGGCGCCTGCGTCGAGCAGCGCGGCGACGGCTGCGGCATGCGCTGCCGGGACGGGATGGGTATCGCGCCATGTCGGCTGGCCGTTTCCGGTCGGCCGGCCGGCCACGTCGAACACGTCCTTGGCGGCGAAGGTCAGGTTCTGGAGAGCTCCCCCGGCTTTGCCTTCGACCGTGAAAATACCATCGCTCAGAAAGGCGCCGTAGCGGTCGTCCATGCCTCGTCCCTTTCGATACACCTCGTTACCGGACCAGTGTAACGCGTGGCCGGTTGGGGGATAAGCGCATAGACGAAAAAACCCCCGCCGGCCGGCGGGGGTTTCCTTCGACAGCCCCTCCGGGGCCGTCGTATAGCGCGTCGGCTCTTACTTGAGCTTCTGGCGGAACGTAGTGTGACATCCGCCGCAGCCGTTCTTGCCGACCGGACCGAAGGCCGCACCGATCGTCTTCTGGTCGGTGCCAGGTGCCATGGCTGCTTTCTCGAGGTTCATCGCCAGCGATACGAGCTTGTCCGCGGCAGCTTTGAAAGCGCCCGACTTCGACCAGATCTCCGGCTTCGCGCCTGTAACGCCGCCGTACATGGCCATCTCGGTTCCCTTCGGGAACATGCCGGAAAGCTTGCCGGCGATCGAAGCGATTTTCTTCGCCTCGGCGGCCACGGAGGGGGAGATCCCTAGCCGTTCTTCGCATAACCGGCGACGCCCTTCATCGCACCGCTGAGCTGGCGCATGGCCAAACGACGGTCATGTATGGCCTTGGCGTGCGACGCGTCGCTCACCTTTGCCTTGATCTCGTCCATGAGTTTGCCCATCTGGGCGTGCGCCGGCTGCGGCGCAGAAATAGTGGCGACGCCCAATGCAAGGGCGGCGACGGCCATGCCGGTTAGTACTCTCATCTTTTGTTCGTCCTCCTAAGACGTATAGACGTTAGTGAACCGGGCAGGCAGAAGCACGATACTTGATAGCTGAGGAAATTGAAAATCTAAATATGGCGGTTACAGCGAAAGGCGGGGGCAAGCGGTCGCCGGGTTCCTTGAAACCGGAAGGAAAGGTTCGCGGTGCGGTAATCGGAACTTCAAACAAAAGTTTTAGAAAAATTAAAAAACAACCATAAATATAAGATATGTTGATTTGTAAATTTATCCGAATGAATCTCGTTTCATAGGCCGGCATCGATATAGTACTTTGGCTGTTACCGGATTGGCCTTATGCGGAAGTTACTGATCGTCGACGACGACCCGGCATTTGTCGAATTCGTCGAAACGGTTGCCGCTGAACTCGACTACGAGACGCGTTCGGTCGGCGACGGCCGCGATGTCGAGGACGCTCTTCGCGAGTTTGCGCCCGACGTGATCCTCGTCGACATGGTTTTGCCGGGGTTGGACGGCATAGAAGTCGTTACGGCGCTGACGGCCAAGAGGCCAGGCGCGAAAATCGTCTTCGTCAGTGGGCACAACATATCGTTCATCAATGCGGGGCTGGCGATCGCGTCCGCATCGGGTATGGAAAACGTCACAACCTCCGAAAAGCCCTGCACCGTATCCTGGCTGAGGGAGGTTCTCGGCTCGGCCTCTTCTGAGCCCTAGAGACCGAAAATCCGGCGCGCGTTGTCTTCGAACATCATCTGGCGATCCGCGTCCGTGCAGCGGAGATTCGTCAGCACCTTCAGGGTCTCGCGAATGTTGTAGGCGCCGCCTTCGTGGTCGTACGGACAATCGGTCGCGAACAGCGAATGATCGGCGCCGAAGAAGTCGAACCCGGCCTGGCTAGCGGCCTGGGCGCCGAACATCGCGGTGTCGCCGTAGAAGTCCTTCTTGAAATAGTCCACCAGCGGCTTCTTCAGCTTGCCGGCAAAACCCTGTTCGTCGCCCATCGCGGCGTTGCGGTTCTCCCATGCGGGGGTGAAACGGCCTTCGGCATGCGGTGCGTAGGCGCCCCAATGATGGGCGATGATCTTGAGGTCGGGTATTTCATCGAACATGCCGGAGCACACGATGCGCGCCATGGCGGCGCTGGTCTCGTAAGCCCAGCCGAAACCCCAGAATATCTCGTAGAAAGAGCGGTCTTCGGTCAGGTAGTCGGGATGGGTTGCCGGCCGGGTCGGGTGCAGCCAGATGACTTTTCCGCGCTCGGCGATTTTCGCGAAGATATCCCGGAATTCAGGCTGGTCGAGCGCCTTGTTGTTGACGTTGGTGAAAAGCTGGAACCCGACGGCGCCGTGTTCGTCGATGACGCGGTCCACTTCGGCAAGTGCGGCCTCGGTATTGTTCATCGGCAGCGAAGCGATGAACCAGGGCATGCGGTCAGGATGTTCGCGGCAGATACGCGCCATTCCGTCGTTCGCGACGCGGGTGAGCGCCGGGCTGTCGTTCGGGCCGGCGATCGCGTCCGTCGGCGGCTGCGACATCGAGATGATCTGCTGATAATCGTCGAACTCGTCCAGCATGCGGAGGCGAGCGTCCATATCGTAGATCGTCGTGATCGTCTTCCATCGCTTGACGGCGGCATCGGGCATGAGCCCGTCGACCTGCTCGAAAAACTCCGGCGGAAAGACATGGTTGAAGATATCTATTTTCATGGCGATTCCCTCCCTTTGCGCTTGACGGTTTTTTTAGCACACGTCCGCGTGTCGGGAGACGTGGAATCCCCGTGCGCGCGAATCGGCACACGACAACGCCCGCCTCTCGCGGCAGAGAGGCGGGCGACGTCGCAGGGAAGGGGGGATTTGCCCCCGGGAGATCCGGTCAGGCGGCCTTGCGGACCGCTGCGGGCGTTTCGGGCTCCGTGTAACCGCGCGAGCGGAACAGGCCGAAGAGGCGCTTGAATGCGGCGCCGACGAGCCGTCCGCTCTCCTGCGAGCGGATAATCTCCGCTTCCTGCAAGACCTGCGACAGCGGTTTCTGATCCGCCTTCGCGTCGGATGTGCCGGGGTCGAAAAGATAGACGTTGCTGGACATGGGTCTCTCCTTGCATTTGGGAGGCGGAAGGTGCCGCCGTTGATGAGGAGATAGTTTTTGTTGACTGGGAGGATAATGGATCTATATCGAGAATGATTTATGCGGTATGCGCAAAATATTGGAAATAACGAGGAAGACCGATGGATTCTCCCACGGGGATGCGCC
>JAYQUR010000273.1:0-5071 GCA_038148075.1 Alphaproteobacteria bacterium
GTGTCGAGCACGTCCGACGACGTCATGCACTGGTGGACGAAGCGCGCCTCGTCGCCGACATGCTCGGCGAGGTTGGTCCGGAACGCGATGACGACGTGCTTTGTCTCGCGCTCGATCTCGTCGATGCGCTCGATCTCGAACGCGCCGCGGTCCCACACAGCCTTTGCGGCTTCCTTCGGGATGACGCCGAGCTCCGCCTGCGCGTCGCAGGCATGCGCTTCGATTTCGAACCAGATGCGGAACTTGTTCTCGGGCTCCCAGATTTCCGCCATCCGGGGCCGCGAATATCTCGGAATGGCCATGCGCCGGGTTTATCAGAATCGGGGGAGGCCGGAAATCAGATAGTGCGATTTCCGCGAACGACGAACCAGTATGCGGCGAGACCGAACACCGCCCAGATCAGGATCCCGTTGGCCAGCCAGAGCTGATTGCCTGCGGTCAGCGCGGCGACGACGATGCCGGTGATTGCCCCCGTCATCTGCTGGACGAAGCCGATCAGGGACGAGGCCGACCCCGCGATCTCCTGGAACGGCTGGAGGGCGCCGGCGACCGACTGCGGAAAGATGAACGCGAAGGTCGACAGGCACAGTGTCATCGGCCCGATGATCGCGGCCCAGTGATGGACCTCGGCCCAGGCGAAACCGGCGATGATCAGGCCGTAGAAGACGCCGGAGACGACGCCGAAACGCAGCAGCGCATCGACCCCGAAACGATGGACGAGACGCGCCGACGCCAGCATGCAGACGATGTTTCCGACCATGCACGCGGCGAACATGTAGCTGTAGTCGGTTTCCGACTCGCCGAACGAACCGATGATGACGTCGGCGGAGACGCTGAGGAACGAGAACAGCATGCCATAGGACGCCGCGGCGCAGGCCGTATAGCCCCAGAACGCGCGGCTACGCGCGACGCGCCCGAAATTCCGGATCATCGGCGCGAGTTGCAGCGCCGTGGGGTTGTTCGCCCTGACCGTTTCGCGGAACGCCAGGACGAAGACGATCAGCACGACCGCGGAGTAGAGGCAGATGAACCAGAAAATCGCGGTCCATCCGTAAAGAACCGTCAGGTGGGCGCCGATCAGCGGGATGACGAGCGGCGACAGCGCGTGGAAAAACAGGGTGACCGACATCACCCGGGCGGCCTCGTGTCGGTCGAACATGTCGCGGACGACCGCGCGCGACACGATCCAGCCGGTCGCCGCCGCGATGCCGTGTACGAAGCGAAACGCGGAGAGAGTCTCGATCGAGGTCGCGGTCGCGCACCCCGCGGTCGCAATCACGGTAAGAACGAGCCCCGCCACAAGCGCGGTCTTTCGTCCGAACCGGTCGGCGACGGGGCCGTGAACGAGCTGGCCCACCGCGATCCCGACGAGGAAAAGGCTGAGGCTGAGCTGGGTAGCCGCCTTGTCGACGCCGAGGCTCCGGGTGATCTCGGGCATGGCGGGGAGCGTCCCGTCGATCCCCATCACGGTAGCGACGGTCGTCATCGCCAACAGGGCGGCAACGCCGGCATTGTCGAAGGTCTTCATGCGGCGGTTTTCATGCGGGCGGCCGGTGGAGCGGGCGGACGAGCAACGCCCAGGCGACGAGCGAACACAGCACCGATGCGCAGATGACGGCAGCCATCGGCAACGGTGTGCCGTCGTTCAGGCTGCCCACGATGGCGGTCGCAGCCGCACCCGCGCCGAACTGGATGAAACCCAGCAGCGACGACGCCGCGCCGGCGCTGTGCGGAAACGGCGACATTGCGCCCGCCGTCGTGCTCGGCGTTATGAACGACAACGAGATCAGCACCACGATGACCGGGCCGATGAGGGTGTAGAGGTTGACGATATCCGCCAGGACGAGGCCGAGCATTCCGATTCCTGCGGCCGACGCCAGCGTGACGCCGATTCTGATCATCCGGTTCATGCCCAGCCTCGGCGCGTAGCGCGCGACCGTGATCTGGGAAACGATATAAGCCGCCATCGGCAGGGCCATTGCGACGCCGAAGACGGCGGGCTCCAGACCCAGATACTGGATCAGCCCGACCGGTGCGCCCGCAAAATAGGCCATCAGCGCACCGTACATGAAGCACGCGCAGGTCGCGTAGGACCGGAACGTGCCGTCTCGCAGGATGCTGGCGTAGGTCGCGAGCAGCCGTCGCGGCCGGAGCGCGTCGGGCTGGGGGGCGTCGTTGGATTCGCGCATGCCGACCAGCATGATGACGAACGTCGCCACGCCGAATCCCGCCATCGCGTAATAGACCGCGTGCCAGCCCGACGCCTGGACCAGCCAGCCGCTGATCCCCGGCGCGATCGTCGGCATTATCCCGTGTATGCCCATCATCAGCGCGAACAGCCGAGCGCCCGCTTCCCGGTCGAAGCGGTCGCGGATGACGGCGCGGGCGACGATCACGCCCGAACAGGCGAAGAACCCCTGCAGGAAACGCAGGCAGATAAGGGTTTCGATGGAGTCCGCCTGCGCGCAGATCGCCGATGTTGCGGCATAGAGGGCGACGCCCGCGAGAATGACCGGCTTGCGGCCGAACCTGTCGGACAGCGGGCCGTAGACCAGCTGTCCGACGGCGATCCCCAGCACGACTGCGGTGAAGCTGAACTGCGCCGCGGCCGTGGTGGACCCGAAATAGGCGGCCGTTGCCGGCAGTGACGACAGCGAGCCGTCGACCGACAGCGGCAGGAGCATCGGCAACAGGCCCAGCAGGCCGGCGAGGAGGGCGTATCGGCCGCGTGTCATGGTATCTCCGCCGCCGGGGGCTGCCGGTGGATCAGGCCGCGGTAACGCTGCTGCGGACGCGTTTGATTAGCTCGCGAAAGGTCCGTTGTTCCGAATCGCTGAGCCGGTTGAGCATCTGTTTGTTGACAGCCTCGACGTCGGGCATCACGCGACGGTACACCTTGCGGCCTTCCGGCGTGAGAAAAACGTTGATCTTGCGGGCGTCGTTTTTATTGCCTTCGCGCCGCACGAGGCCTTTGTCTTCCAGCTTGTTCAGCGCCGCGACGGTCGTCGGACCCTTCATGCGCACCTTCTCGGACAGCTCGCGCTGGGTGAGTCCGTCGCCGTCCCACAGCGCCCGAAGAAAGGGCCACAGGCCCAGAGTCACGCCATGCTGCGCGATGCGGTCGGAAAATTCGCGGCACATGGCGCGGTTGGCGTCCCACAGGAGGAAGCCGATGGTCTCTTCCGGGTCGAGATATTCGGATTCGGACATGCGACGGATTTACACGCCGTTTCGAGTTAGGGCAAGGCCGTTTGCCTTGACTCCCAGCGGGTGCAGGGCGACAATTAATTAGCAATCTAACAATTCGCGAAACCGCCGCGAAAGAGCGGGAAAAGCGGGGCGACGGGGAAGAAACAGGGAATGAAATACAAGACGATTCTGGTCGAATTCGACGACGGCATCGCGACGCTGACGCTGAACCGTCCCGACAAGCGGAACGCGATGAGCCCGACCCTCGGGGAGGAGGTTTCGGACGCGCTCGAACGGCTGCGCAACGACGACCGCTGCAAGGTCCTGGTGATCACCGGCGCAGGCGAGTCGTTCTGCGCCGGCATGGACCTGAAGGAGTTCTTCATGGACCTGCGCGACAAACCGGCCGAATACGACCGCGCGTCGCGCACGGCCATCGAATGGCGCGGCCGCACGCTGCGGCTGTTTCCGAAACCGACCATCGCAATGATCAACGGCCATTGCTTCGGCGGCGCGTTCACGATCGTCGAGTCTTGCGACCTCGCCGTCGCGGCGGAAGACGCGAAAATGGGTCTCAGCGAGATCAACTTCAAGATGTTCCCGGGGGGCAGCGTCTCGAAGTCGATGGGCAACCTGCTGAACAAGCGCGACTACATGCTTTACGCGCTGACCGGCCGGCCGTTCGACGGCAAGAAGGCTGCCGAGATCGGTTTCGTGAACTACGCCGTGCCGCGCAAGAAACTGCGTGCCGACGTGATGGCGCTGGCGCGCGAGATCGCCGCGAAGGACGGTTCGGCGCTCAGGGCGACCAAGGAGGCGTTCTTCCACTCGCTCGACATGGATTGGGATTCCGCGATGAGCTACGCCGGCGCGATGCAGGCGTGGCATACGCAACGCCAGAACGACGCCTTCCGCGACGAGGGCATCGGCGACTTCCTCGACAAGAAATACAAGCCCGGCCTCGGCAGCAACGACCCGAAGCCGG
Organism: Alphaproteobacteria bacterium; assembly: GCA_038148075.1. Taxonomy (GTDB): domain Bacteria; phylum Pseudomonadota; class Alphaproteobacteria; order MPNO01; family UBA830; genus JAYQUR01. Next base: position 4,175 of record JAYQUR010000273.1, read on the forward strand.
CGAAACGGGCGTCCGGCCGCAAAAAGGCGGCGCCCAAGACGCGCTCACGCAAAAAAGCCTGAAGGGGACCGACGAAAAATGGCTGACTGCACCGAAACAAAGGTCGATATCCGGGGATGCAAGGTTCACCTCCGCCGCGGCGGGGCCGGAGAACCCATGCTGTTTCTGCACGGCGCCAGCGGCGTCGCCGGTTGGATTCCGACTTTCCAGTCCCTGTCCGACAGCTATGACCTGATGGTGCCGGACCATCCGACTTACGGCCAGTCGGACGAGCCGGAATGGCTCGACAACATGGAAGACCTGGCGATGTTCTATCTCGACTTCCTGGACGAGATGGATCTCGAGGGCGTGCACCTCGTCGGCAACTCGCTGGGCGGCTGGCTCGCGCTCGAAATCGCCGTCCGCAACAGCGCGCGCATCAAGAGCCTGACGCTGGTCGGCGCCGCCGGCATCCGCATCAAGGGCAAGCCGATCGCCGACATCTTCATGATGGATCCGGAAGACCTGACCCGCGAGATATTCTTCGACCAGAGCTTCGCCGACAACATCCTCGGCATGAACCTGACCGAGGAGCAGATCGATATCCAGTTGAAGAACCGCGTATCGACAGCGCGCCTCGGATGGCAGCCGCGCCTGTTCAATCCGTCGCTCAGGAAGTGGTTGCACCGGATCAAGGTGCCGACGCATGTCATCTGGGGCGACACGGACAAGATCATCGACCCGGCCTATGCCGAGGAGTTCGGCAAGGTTATCGACGGCGCCAAGGTGACCATTATCGAGAAGGCGGGCCACCTGCCGCACGTCGAGAAGGCCGAGCCGTTCGTCGCTGCGGTGAACGGTTTCCTGGCCAAGGCCGCCTGACATGCAGGTCTTCATGTTCCACCTGATGCCGTATGC
>JAYQUR010000274.1:0-5032 GCA_038148075.1 Alphaproteobacteria bacterium
GTCGTAATACTTTTTGCTGTTTTGTTTGGTGGGGTGGTTTTTTTTTATACCCCACCGCCACTCCACCGCGCGCCACGTCGACCTGCTTATCGGCAACCGGAAGGGCGTCTTCCCCACGATCGTTCGGCTGGCCGGCCGGCCGACGACCAGCAAGACCCGATACGTTGCCGGCGGCCAGCAGCTTCTTCGGGCCGATCGGGAAACCGCGGCGCCCGTCGACGATGCGACCGCCGACAGGCTCGCCGACGCGGTCGAGGCGGCGCTCGGCGACGCGGAGGTCCTGATCGTGTCCGACTATGCGAAAGGCGTCGTCACCGACGCCCTGATGAAACGGATCGTGCCCGCCGCGGCGGCCGCGAACGTTCCCGTCATCGTCGATCCGAAGTCGCGGAACCTGGCGCGATACCGCAGCGCCGCGCTGGTAACGCCCAATCTGAAGGAACTGTCGGAGGCGGCAGACGGGGATCTTTCCCGCGAGGACGAGATCGTTGCCGCGGCGCGCCGCCAGATCGAGCGTGCGCGCATCGGCGCGGTGCTGGTGACGCGCGGCGCCCAAGGCATGTCGCTGGTTACCGCCGACGAGGCGACCCACTTCAGTTCCGTAGCGCGCGAGGTGTTCGATGTCTCGGGCGCCGGCGATACCGTGGTGGCCACGCTCGCCGCCGGGATGGCTGCGGGCATGCCGGTGCTGGACGCGGCGCGCCTCGCCAACGTCGCGGCCGGGATCGTCGTCGGCAAGGCCGGCACTGCCGTGGTCTATCCCGACGATCTGCTCGCCGAACTGGGCGGGAATGCGGGCGCATCCAAGACGCCCCAGTCCATCGAGGCGGCGCTCGGCCGGGTTCGCGACTGGCAGGCGCGGGGCGACAAGGTCGGTTTCACCAACGGCTGCTTCGATCTGCTGCATCCCGGCCACGTGTCGCTGCTGGCGCAGGCGCGCGCGGCGTGCGACCGGCTGGTGGTCGGGCTCAATTCGGACGCCTCTGTGAAGCGCCTCAAGGGCGAGAGCCGGCCGATGCAGACCGAGGCTGCGCGCGCGGCGGTGCTCGGGTCGCTCGAATCCGTCGACCTCGTCGTCGTGTTCGATGAGGACACGCCGGAGCGCCTGCTCCGCGAAGTGCGCCCCGACGTTCTGGTCAAGGGGGCGGACTACACCGTCGAAACGGTTGTCGGCGCCGATTTCGTTCAGTCTTACGGCGGCAAGGTCGTGCTCGCCGAACTCGTCCCCGGATTCAGCACCACGGCGACGATCGCGCGAATGAAGCCCGAATAAGACGGCGGGCGAGAGGGCGCCGCCGATGGATTCCGGGCAACTCTGGTACGCGGTCGCGTGGGCGTCTTTCGGCCTTCTTCATTCGGTCCTGGCGTCCGGCCGCCTGAAGGAAGCCTTCGCGCCCCTTCTCGGGCGGGCCTACCGGGCGGCTTACAACCTGTTCGCGGTCGCCCATCTCGTGGCGATCGTCTGGCTCGGCAAGAGCTGGGTTCCCTCGGCGCCGCTGGGCTTGCCCGCCTGGATGGAAACCGCCGGCGACGTCGTCTCGTTGGCCGGGGTCGCGATCGTGGTCGCCGCGTTCGCGCGGTACGACCGGGGGCTTTTCGTCGGCTTGTCGCAACTGCGCGGGCGCGGCGGGGAGGCGAAGGAGCCCCTGCGGACGGACGGGATGAACCGCTATGTCCGCCATCCCGCCTATAGCGGACTGTTCCTGCTGTTGTGGGGGCACGCCCAGACAGAGTTCGCCCTTGCGACGGCAGTCTGGGCGAGCCTCTATTTGCTGATCGGGACGTATTTCGAGGAGCGCCGGCTTGTCGCGCTCTACGGCGACGATTACCGGCGCTACCGGCAGCGAGTGCCGGCCTTCGTGCCGTGGCGGGGACGAGCCGTCAGGGGGGGTCTAAACGGGCCGCGCGGGCCCGATCCTAGATTTCGATGCAGCGGCCGATCGACAGTGTCTTCTGCGACATGCATACGCCGTGCCGCTGGGCCGATTGCTGGGCCATGCGATCGATCCGCTCGCGCGTGCGCTGAAGATCGCGCGCGAGAAGCGCGCTCATGCACTGCCGGTGAGAAGCCGATTGCCGGGTGAATCCGGCCTTGCGGCAGTTAAGGGATGCGATGTCCCTTTTCTTGAGGAGGGAGGTGGTACGCTCCATCTCCAGCATCGCAATATTGTTGAGAGCAAGCGGCACGCGCGAACTCTGGTTCGCCGTACAACCTGCGGCGACGATAGCTGTTACCAAAAGACTGCCAACCCGGTACACAAGCAACCCCTGTTCTATGTTTCAATATGTTTCTATTTATTATTATTAACTCTCTTCACTACTCATTACTATGCGTTGAACATGACATAGGCGGGGAATGCATACAATAGGGTTTATTTCGATTAACCGATATTTCTGAGCCTGTCGCTGGCGGCCAGCGCAAAACGAATGAGCTGGCGGCGCTTGCGGCTGGCGTTGACTTTCTGGGCGAGGCTCTCCCGCCGCACGGCGGCGTCGAACGGGTCGGCGACAATCAGTCCGCAATCGTCGGGCAGCAGCTGCACCGGAAATCCCTGCGGCACGGCAAAGTAGAACCGCTCGCAAAACGGCAGGTATTCCTGCCACTTGCGATCGCCGCGATAGTCGCTGACCGTGCTCTTGACCTCGACGATCACGAAATCGCCGTTGCGGTCGATCGCCATGACGTCTACCCGCCGCCCGTTCGCCAGTTTGAATTCCGTCAGCGTGCCGAACCCGAGGCTCTGGAACAGCCGGCAGACGCCGCGCGTGAGCAGGGCGGTGGTTTCTGCCGTATCCAGCGGTTCCATCGGTCCGTTCATAAGAACATACCGTAAACAAAACCGGGCGACTTTGCCAGAATTCCCTGCTTTAAAAACCGTAAAGACCTGCCATATTAAGGACGTACGGGTCATGCATCGCCGTCGCACGTAATGACGGGCAGGCAGAGAGGACCGCGACGCGTAAATCGGGACCGGCGGCTAACGTCCGTTGTTTCCGCGGGTTAGTAGAGTGAGAAAGATACCAAGTAACAACGCCGGCAAGCTCGACCGCCGTGCGGCACTCGTCAGGCTAGGCCTCGGTGCTGCGGTGGCCTACAGCGCGCCGTCGGTACTCCGCCTCCAGCGGGCTCACGGCGCGGTACAGCCGTCCTGCGGCGGAAAAGGCAAGGGAAACCCATGGTGCAAACCGACGCCAGGATAAACGAACGAAACGCAGGCGACAGGCGGGTCAGCCGCCGTCGGGCGCTCGCGCGCCTGGGTCTCGGCGCCGCGGTTGCCTATAGCGCACCTACGATCCTCCGGCTCGACCGGTCCGCGAATGCCGTCCAGCCATCCTGCACCGGCAAGGGCAAGGGCAAGGGGAACCCCTGGTGCAAGTCGAGCGGTCAACCCTGACCGGCCAATTCCGGTCGACCGTCCCGTTTCTCCGCGGACGGGTGCGAACGGACTAGCGCGCGGCAGGCGCTGCAGATGGACAATGTGGCGAAATTCGAGCTGGCGACGGAGTTGACCTCGGCCGGCAAGGCGTACGACGCCGCAAAGCTCTACCGCGAAATTCTCGACGACCAGCCGACGCATCTCGCCGCCGCGCAGGCGCTCGCAGACCTTGTGGAAAGCGGCGCGGCGGCAGGCGATGCGACGGCCGCGCGCAAGCGCGCTCGGAGCATCGAGGCGGAAAGCGCCTACAAGGTCGCCCGCACGGCGCTGATGGCCGGCCGGTACGACGTTGCCAAGCGCTGCTATCTGAAGGTGCTCGATCTGGATCCTGATCACGGCGACGCGATCTGGGGCCTTGCGGAAGCCTGCTACGGCAACGATGAGACGGTCGAGGCGCTGCGTTGGTACCGCGCATATCTCGACCGCTATCCCGGCGACGCCGAAGCCCGCCACATGGTCGCCGCGCTGGGCGACGGCCCGAAACCGCCGCGCGCAAGCGACGCCTACGTGCGCGAAACGTTCGACCACTTTGCCGAGGATTTCGACCGTCAGCTCCTCGACGATCTCGGCTACCGCGCGCCGAAACTGATCCACGACCTGTTTCTCTATGCCTGCCCGCCGCCGCACGAGGGACTCGATATCCTCGATGCCGGGTGCGGCACCGGTCTGTCCGGCGTCGATTTCCGCGATCACGCCCGGCGGCTCGTCGGCGTCGACCTGTCTTCCGAGATGCTAAAACGGGCGAAGGATCGCGACATCTACGACGAACTGATCGAGGACGAGGTCTCGGCCTGTCTCAACGCCCGGCCGGAAGCGTTCGACCTGATCGTAGCGGCCGACGTGTTTTGCTATATCGGCGACCTTGCCGAGACATTGTCGGCCGCCGCCGCTGCTCTTCGCCCCGGCGGACACTTGATTTTTTCGGTCGAATCGCAGACCCGCCGGGGCTATTCGCTCACCGGCTCGGGCCGATACGCACACAAGCCCGCTTATGTGCGGAAAGTCGCCGAAACCGCAGGATTGCGGGAGGTAAAGGGCATCGAAGACACGCTCCGGACCGAATACGGCCAGCCGGTCCGCGGCTACATAACCCTTCTGGAACGGTCCTGAGGTTGCCCTGAACCAGGCTTCGGCCTTAACCAACAGTTAGAATTTTGCCGGTAGGGTTTCCGTTACCGAACGTGCTGCGCGCGTCGACTGCATTAGTGTGAATACCGGACCCCGAACATGAAAACCTGTCTCGTTGTCGACGATTCCAAAGTCGTCAGAATGGTCGCCCGGAAGATCCTCGAGGAGCTCGGCTTCGACGTCGTCGAAGCGGAGGACGGCCAGGTGGCGCTCGACAAGTCCATGGACTCGATGCCCGATGTCGTCCTGCTCGACTGGAACATGCCGGTGATGACAGGCATCGAGTATCTCCGCGCCCTGCGCGTGACCGAAGAAGGCCAGAGGCCGATCGTGATCTTCTGCACCACGGAAAACGATCTCGCCCATATCCAGGAAGGGATCGCGGCCGGCGCGAACGAATACATCATGAAGCCGTTCGACAGCGATATCATCCAGTCGAAGTTCTCGCAGACCGGGGCCCTCTGACC
>JAYQUR010000275.1:0-5016 GCA_038148075.1 Alphaproteobacteria bacterium
GCCTGTATACCGTGACCGATTTCGGCGCGACCGTTCAGATCTCCTACACGATGAACCTCCGGGCGCGAAGCAAGCTCCCGAAGGAAGTGGTGAAGATCATCGACGAGGAAATGGTCAAGACGGCCACATGGGCGTCCCAGACCTCGCAGAACGATCACGATTGGGGCCTGCAGAAGCTCAAGGAAGCCGGCGTCACGATCCGTACGATCGATCCCGATGCCAAGGTCGCGTGGGCCAAGCAGCTTGCGGATTGGCCGAGCTCGCGCGCTCAGGACGTGAAGGCGAAGAAGGGTATCGACATGCCCAAGATCATGCGCGCCTTCATCAAGTACAACGAGGAAGCAGGCCACAAGTTCCCGATCGACTATGTGATCAAGTAACGGGGCTTCCGAGCGAAGCGTTTGAAGGGCGGCCTTCGGGCCGCCCTTTTTCATTGACAGCGAGCCCCCGAGTTTCGACGCTGTCCGCATGTACACGCACTCTACCGACGCCGGGTGGATCTCCCGGTCTCATGCCGCGACCCGGCCGTTCAGATTGAGAAAACCCGAAACCGTGGACGACGCCCTGGCGGCGCTTGCCGAGCCGGGCGCGGCGGCGATTGCCGGCGGAATCGACCTTATCCGCCGCATGCGGGGCGGGGACGAGCACGGCGTGCTGGTCGACCTGTCCGCCGTCGCCGGCATGCGCGGGATCGACGACCGGGGCGACAATATCCGGATCGGCGCGATGACCAGCCATTGGGAGATCGAGACCGACGAAATGCTCGCCCGCCGGCTTCCGGATTTCCAGCGTGCCTGGACGACCATCGGCAACGTCAGGGTCCGGATGGCGGGCAGCGTCGGCGGCAATCTGATCGCGGCGGAACCGGGCTATGACGGGCGCGTGCTTCTCGGCGTTCTCGGGGCGACGCTCGAATTCGCTACGGAGGAAGGGATTGTGTCGGTTTCCGCCGCGTCGCCTTCCGAATGGCCCGTGGGCGGGCTGCTTGTCTCCGTCGGTATTCCGGCGAACGGCGCAACGCGCCTGTCGTTCGACCGCTCGCTGAAGCCGGTCGTTAGCGTCGCAGTCGCCCTGACCGGCGGAGAGGCGGTCGTGGGCGTCGGTTGCGCGTACCCATCGCCCGAATTCCGGATCGCGAAAGGCGGTGGCGAGGACGTCGAATCGGGTTTTCCTCCTCCCGTCGGGAATGCGATGGGCTCGACGGCCTATCGGCGTCGGATGATCGGTGTGCTGGCGCGGCGGCAGATCGCCGCCCTTCGGGAAGGGGGATGAAGATGTCCGGCGAATTCGTCTACGTGTCCTTCACGCTCAACGGCGCGCCACGGGAGTTTCACGTCCGGCCCGAGGAAATGCTCGTGGACCTGCTCCGGGACCGCTGTGCGCTGACCGGAACGAAGATCGGCTGCGACGTCGCCACCTGCGGCGCCTGCTCGGTTCTTGTCGACGGCGCCCCCTCGGCAAGCTGCTCGACATTTGCCTGGCAGGTCGACGGGCGCGACGTCGTTACGATCGAGGGGATCGCGGACGCGGACGGCGCGCCGGACGCGGTGCAGACGGCATTCACGGAAAACAGCGCGTTTCAGTGCGGATTCTGCACGCCCGGCATGATAGTCCTCGCCCGCGCGTTGCTCGACCGAGATCCGGCGCCAGACCGGACGACGATCCGCGCGTGGATCGGTGCAAACGTCTGCCGCTGTACCGGCTACGAGATGATCATCGAAGCGGTGGAGCTGGCAGCTGCCGCACGCAGGGAGGCCGGCCGATGAACGAAATCTCGCCTCGCCTCCATGTGGTCGGCGCCGATCTCGATCGTACCGATGCGCCGTCCAAGACGACGGGTTCGGCGATCTATACCGTCGACGTCTCGTTTCCCGGAATGTTGCACGCGAAGGTTCTCCGGTCGCCGCACGCGCACGCCCGCGTCCTCCGCGTCGATGCGACCGCGGCGACCGGCATGCCCGGCGTGCACGCTGTGCTGACCCGCGACGATCTAGCCGACGTGGCACCGACCTACGGCTATTTCATCAAGGATCAGCCCATCGTCGCCATCGACAAGGTGCGCTATATCGGCGACGCGGTGGCCGCAGTGGCGGCGGAGACGGAAGTACAGGCCGTCGCGGCGCTCGAGAAGATCGTCGTCGACTACGAGCCGCTGCCCTGGGTTGCGACGATAGAAGATGCGCTGGCGAACGGCGCGCCGCAGCTGTTCGAGGAAGAGCCGATGGGCGTCGTTCCCGCCTACGGCCAGGGTGCAAGCGGCGCCAAGTATCTCGGAAACAACAACTGCTACAGGTTTTCCTACGAGACGGGCCCCGCGAGCGCGTTCGACGACTGCGACCGTATCTTCGAGGACAGGTTCGTCTTTTCGCGCGATCAGCATTTCCATCTCGAACCGTTCGTTTCCGTCGCGCGGATGGACGGGGAAACGATCGAGGTATGGACCAGCTGCCAGAACCCGTTTCCGCTCCGGAAGGAGCTAGCGCGCGTTCTGAAATATCCCGAAAACCGCATCCGGGTTCAGGTTCCGTATGTCGGGGCGGGATACGGCGCCAAGAATAACTGCAAGACCGAGCCCATCGCGATCATGCTGGCGCGCAAGGCGGGCCGGCCTGTGCGTTTCTGCATGACCATGGAGGAATGCTTCCTGACGCAGAGCCAGCACGCAGCGATCCTCGACGTGCGCACCGGGGTGAAAGGGGACGGCACGCTGATCGCCCGCGACGGCCACATATGGCTCGATTCCGGCGCCTACTCCGATGCGAGTCCGCTGGTGGCGGAAAAGGCGGGATACCGTCTTCCCGGGCCGTACAAGTGGCAGCGGCTCCACATCGACTGCGACTGCATCCTGACGAACACGACGCCCGCGGGTCCCTATCGCGGGTTCGGCGGGACCCAGGCGAGTTGGGCGAGCGAATCCCAGATCGACATCATCGCCCGCGCGCTCGGCATGGATCCCTACGACTTTCGAATGAAGAATCTCAAGGACCTGCACGAGGCCTACGTGCCGGGCGAGAGCGGCGTCGATTCCGATCTTCGCGACGGGCTCGACGTCGTCGCCGAGCGCATCGGCTATGCGCACCGGGAAAGCGGCAACGGTCGCGGCATGGGCTTGTCGGTGGGCTTCAAGGATGCCGGCGGGGTCAACAAGCCGGCGCAGGCGCGCATCCGCATCGCGACCGGCGGCGACGTCTATCTGCAGTGCGGTTCGATCGAGATCGGCCAGGGAATCCAGACGGCAATGTCCCAGATCGTTGCCGAACTGCTCAACACCCGGCTGGAGCGCGTCAGCTATCCGGCGGTAAACACCGACTACACGCCGTTCGATCAGGGCACGAACGCCAGTTCCGCGATCGTCGTGATGGCGATGGCGGTTCAGGACGCCGTGCTGGAGGCGAAAGCGAAGGCGATGGCTTTCGCCGCCGATCAACTCGGATGCGGCGTCGACGAGATCGAACTCGACGACTGGACGATCCGCAAGGGGAACGAAACCCATCCGCTGAACCTCATGATCATGCGTTACTACGGGGGAACCGGCTACGAGTTCACGGGCGAAGGATTCCGCAAGGCGCCGATGGACCATGACGCGCCGCTGGAAACCCAATGCGTCTCCTGGGAGTTCGGCTGGGGCGCGGCGGAGGTCGAGGTCGACACCGAGACGGGGCTAGTTCGACTGAAACAGCTGGTCGTGTCGGGCGATGCGGGACGCGCGATAAATCCGCGCGTGTGCCGCGGTCAGGACGAAGGCTCCGCGATTATGGGGCTCACCGGCGCGCTGTTTCCCTGCATGGTCTATGACGGAGCGCGGCTGGTGAACGGCGACGGGCTGAACTATCGCGTGCCGCTGGCGACGGATATTCCGGAAGGGTTCGTCTCCATCCTGCAGGAACAGGGGCACGGACCGGGTCCGTTCGGCGCAAAAAGCCTCGGCGAGGGGTGCATGCTCCCTGTCGCGTCGGCCATCGCGAATGCGATCGAGGATGCGATAGGCGTACGGGTGAGGGAACTTCCGCTCACGCCGGAACGCGTCCTCGCCGCTATCGACGCGGCTCGTGCCGCCGACTGACCCTGTACCAGGGATGAAACAAAAAGGGCGGGTCTTTGACCCGCCCTTTTTCGCTTTCCGTTAGCGGCCTTTATTCGCCGCCGCCGCCCGGCGCCGGCTGGGGCGTCGAGACCCCGTTGCGTTTCCGCGTCAGGTATTCCTTGCCGACGAGAAGTATGCCGAGACCAAGGCCAGCGAAGTTCACGATGAAGCCGTACGGGATTTCATGCGCCGGCAGGACAAGCGCGATGCCGCAGGCAAACATCACTATCCGCATCACCGCGTCGAGAGGCGCGAACATGTATCCCATCATGGCGCACGATGCGATCCAAACCCCCGCGAACGCCGTGATCACGGTGATCGCAATCTCAAGCGCGGGGCCCTGGCCCAGCAAAGCCGGCGACATCACGAACACGAACGGGATGACATACGCGATCCAGCCGAGCCGGACGGCGGTAAAGCCCGTCTCCATCGGTTTCGCCCCGGCGAGTGACGCCGCCGCGAAAGCGGCTATCGCGACCGGTGGCGTGATCATCGACATCAGGCCGAAATACAGGACGAACATGTGCGCGGCGATGGGATGCACGCCGAGCTTGACCAGCGACGGCGCGATCATCGTTGCAAGCAGCAGATAGATCGCCGACGTCGGCATGCCCATGCCCAGCAGGATCGAGATGAACGCCGTGAGGACGAGGAGCAGCCACAGGTTGTTCTCGCCGACGAGCGAAAGGATCAGCGTCAACGCCTGGCCGAGGCCGGTCTTCTCGAGGATGCCGATGATGATGCCGGCCATTGCGCCGATGACGATGATGTCGGCCGACGCCCGGCCGCAACCGGTAACCGAATTCCACATCTGGCTCGGCGTGATCCGCGCCTTCTTGTAGCCGAAGACGAGACTGACGACGGCGACCGTTACGGCAGCCCAGAACGCCGACTTCTGGGCCGGCATGTTCAGCGAGAACAGCGTGTAGATC
>JAYQUR010000276.1:0-5005 GCA_038148075.1 Alphaproteobacteria bacterium
CCCTTCCGGCGTGGCGCGCCGGGAGGGCGATGCGCCCGACCGGGCGCGGTCAGCCGATCTGCGAACCGCGTCCGAACTCGGGATAGGCCTCGAGGCCCAGCTCGGCCTGGTCGAGACCGGCGAGTTCGTCCTCTTCGTCAACCCGAACGCCGGTCGTGGCTTTCAGGATCAGCCAGAGAACCAGGCTGGTCACGAAGACGAAGGCGCCGATAGCGACGATGCCGATGAACTGCGTAACGATCGATCCGCTGCCGAAGATACCGACGGCGAGCGTTCCCCAGATGCCGCAGACGAGATGAGCCGAAATGGCGCCGACGACGTCGTCGATCTTCATCCTGTCGATCAGCGGGACCGCGAACACGACCAGCGCGCCGCCGATGCCGCCGACCACGATCGCCCACAGGTGCTGCTGCAGGTCCGGCCCGGCGGTGATCGCGACGAGGCCGCCGATCGCGCCGTTGAGGCACAGCGTGAGGTCCATCTTCTTGAACATCAGCTGGGTGAGGATCATCGCGACCACGACGCCCGCCGCCGCGGCAAGGTTCGTGTTCACATAGACGATCGCCATCGCCGAAACGTCGAGGGCCGATCCGAGGGCGAGCTGCGAGCCCCCGTTGAAGCCGAACCAGCCGAACCACAGCACGAACGTGCCGAGCGTGGCGAGCGGCAGGTTGGCGCCCGGCATCGGGTTGACCCGACCGTCGGGACCGAACTTGCCCTTTCGTGCGCCGAGGACGATGGCGCCCGCGAGCGCCGCCCAGCCGCCGGTCGAGTGAACCAGCGTCGAGCCGGCGAAGTCGGAGAAGCCCATTTCGCTCAGCCAGCCGCCGCCCCAGACCCAGGACCCCTGGATCGGGTATATGATTGCCGTCAGGAAGACGACGAAGATCAGGAACGGGAAAACCTTGATGCGCTCGGCCAGCGTGCCGGAGACGATGGACGCCGCCGTCGCCACGAACACCATCTGGAAGAACCAGTCGGACATCGAGGCGTAGGTGGAATCCTTCAGAAGCGCTGCCGTGGCCGCGGCCGCGCCGTTCTTGTCGGCGTTGATGAGCGCGAGCTCCGCCGGCGCCGGGTTGTACAGGAAGCTGAACGAGCCGATCCAGCCCGCATTCACGTCCGTGTACATCAGCGAATAGCCGATGACGTAGTACATCAGGCCTGCGATCGAATAGAGGGCGATGTTCTTGAGGCAGATCGTCGCCGTGTTCTTGGCGCGGACGAGGCCCGATTCGAGCATCGCGAATCCCGCCGCCATGAACATCACGAGAAACCCGTGAACGAGGAACGAGAATGAGTTGAATACGAATACTGTCTCCGGGTCGACCGCGGCGACCGCATCGCCCGTTGCGTATACGCCCATCGCCGCGAGCGCGACGGCGACAACGCTGAATTTTAGAAACTTCTTCATGATGTTGCTCCTGTTGCTCCCCGTGTCCTAAAGCGCTTCGTCGCCGGACTCGCCGGTACGAATGCGCACCGCGGCCTCCAGCGGCTGGACGAAAATCTTGCCGTCGCCGATCTTGCCGGTGTTTGCCGAACGCTGGATGGCCTCGACGACCTTTTCGGCGGACGCGTCGTCGACGGCGATCTCGATCTTCACCTTGGGGAGGAACGAGATCGTGTATTCCGCGCCGCGATAGACCTCGGCGTGACCCTTTTGCCGTCCGAAGCCTTTGACCTCAGTGACGGTCATCCCTTCGACGCCGACTTCCGTGAGCGCTTCGCGCACTTCATCGAGCTTGAACGGCTTGACGATTGTCGTAACCAGTTTCATGCCGGATCCCTTTCTTTCTGTTCGTGAAATTCTGGGGCCGGGCGGCAGCGGTCTTGCTGTCCCGTCGCCGCCCGGCGGAAAGCATCAGAACGAGCGCGAGACGCTGAACAGCAGCATGCCGCAGGCGTCCGAGCATTCGCTCGAGTTGAGGTCGGTGTCCGAGTAGGTGAGGTTGAGGTCGAACCCGGCAACGTTGACCGTGCCGCCGACGGACCAGTCGACGTAGTTGGGCTGACCGAACGCCGCGTTGTTCTCGATGTACTGCTTCGCGATGTGGGCGGACAGCGTCAGGTACTTGCCGACCGGGGCTTCAAGCGCGAGCTTCGGATACCAGGCGTTCCCGCTCTTGCCGAAATAGTCGGGCGAATAATTGACGCTTGCCGTCGCGGCAGCGACCCCGAAATCGTAGGAGAGCGCAACCGCACCTTCCACGAAGTCGTAGTTGAGGTTGCTGTCGGCGCCGGGGTAACCGTAATAGATGATGCCGACATCCCAGCCGATATCGCCCATTGAGCCGCTCAGGCCGCCGTAGACGTCGGTTTCGATCGTGGCGCCGTCGACGCCGCCGGCTTCGTTGAAATCGACGTTCGAACCCCACACGCCAAGGTAAAGGCTGGGCCCGCCCTCGCTGAGCGGCATCGACCAGTCGAACCCGCCCTGGACTGCCGGGGCGTCGTCGGTCTGGGAAATGCCGCGGAAATAATATTCCGAGACGAGTGCGACATTCGCCGAGAACTCGCCCGGGAACGCCTTTTCGTCGATGAGCGGTTCCGCCGCTTGCGGTGCCGACCATGCGATCATCGCCGCAGCCATGCCGGCCGCGGCAGTCTTCACTGCCTTGTTCATTCGTTAGCCTCCAGAATGTGCCGTTTGAAGATCTGCCATCGGTCTGCCACCGCTTCACCTTATGCAATAGGCGTGCCACATGCCGCACGCCCCGGAGAAAACCGGCTTACCTATTGAATAAAAACGATAATTTTATCTGATGGTCGGCGTGTCGCCTGCCTGTCGCCCCGATCCGGATCGCCGGCCTGCATAAATTATCGGCAAAATGGAAGCGGTGATTAAATAATGGACACATCGTCGCTTTGCGGGACAGTTTGTCCCGCCGTCTGGACACCGGAGCCCATCGACGCCATTTTCGCCGGGATGGAAAAACGACTCGCAGATGTCGCGATCGTCGGCGGCGGCATGGCCGGTTTGTGTCTTGCCGCGGGACTCGCGCGCGCCGGCGTGGATGTCGCGCTCGTCGAGCGGGCACGGCTGGCGGACCTGTCGGCGGCCGAATTCGACGGGCGCGGATCGGCGATCTCGGCCGGGTCCCAGCGTATCCTCGACGGCCTCGGGCTGTGGTCGCCGGTCGCCGCCGAGGCCGAACCGATCCGGGAGATCCGGGTTGCCGACGGGGCGTCGCCATTTTTCCTGCATTACGACCATGCCGATCTCGACGAGGGCTATCTCGGCTGGATCGTCGAAAACGCGGTGATGCGCCGCGCCTTCGCTGCAGCCGTCGCCGCGTCCGGCGCGACCGTGATCGACGGAACGAGCGTGACGGACGCCGCTTTCGACGGCGCCGCCGCTCGCCTCGCGCTCGATACCGGCGAGAGCCTGGTCGCGAGGCTCGTAATTGCGGCCGACGGGCGCGAGTCGCTGCTTCGCGAGATGGCGGGAATTGCCGCCGTGCGGTGGCGCTATCCGCAGGACGGGATCGTGTGCGCCGTGACGCACGAACTGCCGCACAGAGGCATTGCCCACGAACACTTCCTGCCGGCGGGACCATTCGCGATCCTGCCGATGAACGGGAACCGGTCGTCGATCGTCTGGACCGAGCGGTCCGATCTCGCCCCTGCGATGATGGCGCTCGACGACGCTGCCTTCGCGACGGAGCTGCGCCGGCGTTTCGGGGATTTTCTCGGCGACGTCTCGCCCGGACCGCAGCGCTGGCGGTATCCGCTATCGGTCGTTCATGCGCGGGACTATGTAGTGCCGCGCCTCGCCCTGGCGGGCGACGCGGCCCACGCCATCCATCCGATCGCGGGCCAGGGCTTCAATATCGGCTTGCGGGACGTCGCGGCGCTGTCCGAGATCGTCGTCGATACGCTCCGGCTCGGTCTCGACCCCGGTGCGCAGGATCCGCTTCGGCGGTACGAGAGCTGGCGCCGGCCCGACAACATGCTGATGCTCGCGGTAACGGATTCGCTCAACCGGCTGTTCTCGAACGATATTGCGCCGGTACGGCATGCCCGCGACCTGGGGCTCGCCGCCGTCCACCGCGCGGGCCCGCTGAAGAAGTTCTTCATGCGCCAGGCAATGGGCCTGACCGGCCGGTTGCCCCGGCTCGCCCGCAGCGAGCCTCTGTAGAAACCCGGTTCGCACGGCGCCCCGGCAGGGTGAGGGCCGGACGGGTTTCGAGATATCAGGGGTCCCGGCTCGATCCCGCCGCTTCGAGGGCGGCAAGGTAGTCGCGCCAGCGATCGTCGCGTTCGCGTCCCAGCTGGTGCAGGTACCGCCAGGAAAAGATTCCCGTATCGTGAAGGTCGTCGAAGACGATGCGGATCGCGTAATTGCCGACGGGCTCGACGTCGGCGATTCCGACATGCCGCCGGCCGGCTACGAGGGTCTTTTGACTGGGCCCATGGCCCTGAACCTCCGCCGACGGGCTTTCGACGCGGAGATACTCGGCCGGGAGAGACCAGGCGGAGCCGTCGTCGAACCGTATCTCCAGAATTTTCTCGGCGCGCTTGACCTTGATTTCCGTCGGACGCGGTCCGCCGGCGGCGGGATCGCTCATCCGTCGCTTTCGAGCTGCCGCGCCTCGTCGACCAGCATGATCGGAATGCCGTCGCGAATCGGATAGGCGAGGCCGGCCTGCTCGCTGATCAGCTCGTGCCTGTCACGATCGTAAGTCAGCGGACCCTTGGTCAGCGGGCAGACAAGTATTTCGAGCAGCTTGGGATCGATCCCGGGTTTGTCGTCGGTCATGGTTCGGGCCTTTCGGAGGAAGTCTCGCCGTATCAGTTGCGGAGCGGCGGCGCGTCGTCGTCGTTGGCCGCGACCGACATCTCGAGCAGTGCGATGAGTGTCTCGGCGCGCCGCTCGAGCGATCCGGCTTCGAGAAGCGCCTGTTTTTCGCTCGGCTGGAACGGGCACATCATGGCGAGCGCGTTTACCAGCCGGTCGGTTCCCGTTTCCTTGATCGCTTCCCAGTTCGCATCGACATTCGTC
>JAYQUR010000277.1:0-4985 GCA_038148075.1 Alphaproteobacteria bacterium
GACCACCGGCGGGCGGAGGCCCCCCTCCGCCAGCAGGGGTTCGATTTTCTTCCAGTTCGTTGCGTCGGGGCCCTGGAGCGCCGGGCGGTGGGCGGGCAGGCGAACGCCCATGCCTTCCTTGACCACGACGCCTTCGCGCACCAGTTCGGCCGCGATCGCGACGGCTGCTTCGGGCGGCAGCCGGATACCCGTCCCGGCGAGGATCCGGTTCTCGCCCGGCCCGACGACGTCGGGCGATTTCCGGTGGAAGGCGGCGAGGCCGTCGAGGACGGCCGCGCGCAGTGCGGCCCAACGCGTCTCCGAGAAGGCGAGCGGCGCGCCCGGGACGTTGACGCGTTTCATCGGCACCAGCTCTGCCATCGCATCTATGTCGTCCGGCGTCAGATTGCGCACGGCGGCGAACCGGTCGAGGTCGAGCCCGTTCGGCGCGGCGTCCAGAAGGGTCGACAGCGCGGTCGCATCGTCCGCTTCCTCCATCGCCCTCAGGAAAGCGAGGCGGTCGGGGCGCGCGCGGCCGCGCGCCGGCGGGAAGATGTCGACCACGCGTCCGCCGCCGACGGTGCGCTGCGCCGACTGGTCGCGGACGATCAGCCCGTCGCCGTATACCGCGCCGACCGGCCGGTCGAGGACGAGCTGGACCAGCGACTCCCCTCCCGGCGGGATGGAGCCGCCTTCGAGGATGGCGATCCGTCCCGTCGTTTCCATCGCGCCGAGATGGACGTGGACCGGTGTCCAGTGCGCCAGCGGGCGGGGCTCGGAGTCCAGCACGCGGAGCCGTACGTCAATCTTGCGGACGGGGGCGGGCACGTTGCCGGTAACGACCCAGTCGCCGCGCTCGATCAGGTCCTTGTCGAGCGCGCCGCCTGCTAGATTGAGGGCGCAGCGCTGGCCCGCCCTGCCCGCATCCGCCTCGGCGTTCTGCGCATAGACGCCGCGGACGCGGACCTCCGTCCCGGCGCCTGCGATCCGCGCCGCATCGCCCGGTGCGATGCGCCCCGAAAAGGCGGTGCCCGTAACGACCAGCCCTGCGCCGACGACATCGAAACGCCGGTCGATGGCCAGACGGAAATTGCCGGCGGCGGGGCGCGGCGGCAGGTTGCGTGCCGCATCGATCAGATGCTCGCGAAGGGCGTCGACGCCGTCGCCGGTCATTGCGGACAGGGGGAACACCGGCGCGGTCTCCAGGGTCGTTCCGGCGAGCAGGACTTCGATCTCCTCCGCGACCTCGACCGCACGCTCTTCCGGCACCCGGTCGATCTTGGTCAGCGCGACCGCCCCCCGCGAGACGCCGAGCAGGTCGAGGATCGCGAGGTGTTCCTCCGTCTGCGGCATCGGCCCGTCGTCGGCGGCAACGATGAACAGGACGAAATCGATGCCCGCGACGCCGCACAGCATGTTGCGGATGAACTTCTCGTGGCCCGGCACGTCGATGAAACCGATGGTTTCCGCGCCTTCGAGCGGCAGGTACGCGAAGCCGAGATCGATGGTGAGATTCCGCTTCTTCTCTTCCGGCAGGCGGTCGGTATCGACGCCGGTCAGCGCCTTGATCAGCAGCGTTTTGCCGTGATCGACGTGGCCGGCGGTTGCGATGATCATTTCGGCGGGGCGAGTTCTGGAAGTTGCGCCGCAAAGCCGGCCTCGTCGTCGAGGCAGCGAAGGTCGAGCACGAAGCCGTCGTCCTGAATGCGCCCGATCACGGGGACCGGCAGGGCGCGGAACGCACTCGCCAGACGGTTCAGCGCGGAGCCCGCCGCCTTCTTTCCGGCAGGGAATACGGCGAGCCCGGCGCTCGGGATGCGCTGGGTCGGCAGCGCGCCGGAACCGATCTGGCTGTCGCACTCGACGATCCCGGCAGTGCCGAAGTCGCCGACGGCCTGCTGCAGCGCCGGCTGAAGACGAACGGCGGCAGCGCGAATGTCGCCGACCGGCCGGGCGAGCCAGCGCAACGTCGGGACGCGCACGACCAGGCGGTCCGGATCGGCGTAGAGGCGAAGGACGGCAGACAACGCAGCGATCGTCATCTTGTCGCAGCGCAACGCGCGCTTCATGGGGTTCTTCTTGAGTTTCGCGACGATGTCCTTCGTGCCGACGATGATGCCGCATTGCGGACCGCCCAGCAGCTTGTCGCCCGAAAACGTGACGACGTCCGCGCCGTTCTTCATCGCTTCCATCGGCGTCGGCTCGTGCGGCAGCCCGAAGCGTTCGAGCTCGACCAGCGTGCCGCTGCCGAGATCGATGGCGAACGGCAGGCCGTTGTCGTGGCACAGCTTCGCGAGCTCGGGCTCCGGCACCTCGGCCGTGAAACCCTCGACGACGTAGTTGCTGGTGTGGACCTTCATGATCATGCCGGTCTTCGGTCCGATCGCCTCGGCATAGTCCTTCAGGTGCGTCCGGTTGGTGGTGCCGACTTCGATCAGCTTGCAGCCCGACCGCGCCATGATGTCGGGCATGCGGAACGAGCCGCCGATCTCGATCAGCTCGCCGCGCGACGTCGGCACTTCCTTGCGATTGGCGAGGCTGTTGAGAACCAGCATTACCGCAGCGGCGTTGTTGTTGACGATGGTCGCGGCCTCGGCGCCCGTCATCCGGCAGAGGATCTCCTCGATATGCTCGTCCCGGTCGCCGCGCTTGCCGGGGCCGATCCGGTATTCGAGGTTGCTCGCGCCGCGCGCCGCTTCGGCGACGGCTTCGATCGCTTCCTCGGGTAGCGCGGCGCGACCGAGATTCGTATGCAGGACCGTGCCGGTCAGGTTGTAGACGGGCCGCAGCGACGGGGCTGCCCGGCGGTCGAGTTCCTCGGCGACGGCGGCGACGATGGCGGGAATTTCCGGAGCCGGGCCGCCCTTGTCGCGAAGCGCCCGGCGGAGCTCCGACAGCACGTCCCGGACGGCGTCGGTGGTCTCGCTCCGGCCGAACTCCTCGGCCAGCGGCGCCATTTCGGCGGCGCCGAGCAGGCGGTCGACGCTCGGGAGCGCCGCAAGCGGATTTCCGATGTTGTCGGGCATAGCGGACGGACAATAGGACTTTCGAGACCGGACGGAAACCGCCAGAAGCGCTGCGACCGCGGTTGCGCGCGCAATTTCCGGAAGCGCCCCGACTTGATCCAGTGCAGGTGAAAAGCTGCCGAATCCGTCCTATTCTCCCGGCAAAGGGAGAGACGAAATGAATGGCAGTACATGGCGACCGGCGTTCACCTGTCCCCGTCGCCTCATGAGTTATCTGACGGCGATCGCGGCAGGCGCTGCGATCGTGTTTGGGACCGGCGCCGCGACCGCGCAGACGCCGCCGAGCGAAGTCGAATACGAGGCCTATGGCGGGCTGCACGCCGCCGCCTATCGCAACGACGTCGCTGCGATCCGCAAGGCGGACACGGCGGCATTGAACGCGCGCGACCGCTGTGGCCGCACGCCGCTAATGGTTGCTGCCTACGCCCGTCATTACGACGCGCTCCGGGCATTGATCGCCAGGGGCGCCGATCTCGATGCGTTGGAGAACGACCGCTACGACGTGGTGACGATCGCGTCGGTGATGGACGACACCAGGGCGCTTGGCATCGTGCTGAATGCCGGCGCCAGCGCCAAGCAGATCACGAGCCCCTACGACGGTACGGCGCTGATCGCCGCTGCCCATCTCGGTCATGTCGAGGTGGTCAAGATGCTGATCGGCGCCGGAGCGCCGCTAGACCATGTAAACAATCTCAACTGGACGGCGCTGATCGAATCCATCGTGCTCGGCGACGGCGGACCCGACCATGTCGAATGTCTAAAGGCGCTCGTCGCGGCGGGGGCGAATGTGAACATCCCGGACGGGCAGGGCACGACGCCCTTGATGCTGGCCGAGAAACGCGGCTTCGCCGAGATGGCCGACATCCTGCGCGCGGCTGGCGCCCGGCCCTGACCGGGTGAACCGGCCGCCGCCCGCGGCGGAAGACGCTGTTCGACGCCTCCGCGCGGCGTTCCGCCTATGCGGAGGCGTTGCCCCAACCTCGTGTCGCTCAAACGAGACCCCTACTGCGTCTGTTCCTTGGTCTTGAGGAACCGGATGCCGGGCCAATCCTCTTCCGACGTGTTCAGGTGCCATGCGTTTCGGGCGAGGAACACGGGCCGGTCGTCGTGGTCGTCGGCGATGGCGCTGCGGTTGGCGTCCATGAACTTCTTGAGCTGGTGCGGATCGTCGGATTCGATCCAGCGCGCGGTATGCAGCGACGAATGCTCGAAGCGCACCGGCACGTCGTACTCGGACCGGATACGATCCGCCATCACGTCGAACTGCAGCGAGCCGAGCACGCCGACGATCCAGTCGGTGCCGATGCGCGGCTTGAAGACGCGCGCGACGCCTTCCTCGGCGAGCTGCTGCAGCGCGCGTCCCAGATGCTTGGCGCGCATCGGGTCCGACGGATGGACCGAACGCAGCAGTTCGGGCGCGAAACTCGGGATTCCGGTGAAGCGCAGCTCCTCTCCCTCCGTCAGCGTGTCGCCGATCCTGAGGTTCCCGTGGTTGGGGATGCCGATGATGTCGCCGGCCCAGGCGTCCTCCGCCGTCTCGCGGTCGCGGGCGAGGAAAAGCATCGGGTTGTGCAGGTTGATCTGCTTGCCGCTTCTGATGTGCTTCAGCTTCATGCCGCGCTTGAAGTGGCCGGACGACACTCGGAAGAAGGCGATACGGTCGCGGTGCTTGGGATCCATGTTGGCCTGGATCTTGAACACGAAGCCCGAGACCTTGTCCTCGCCCGGCTCGACGGTGCGTTCCTCGGCCTTTTGCGCGCGCGGCGGCGGCGCCATCGAGACGAGGCCTTTCAACAGCTCCCGGACGCCGAAATTGTTGATCGCCGAGCCGAAGAAGACCGGGCTCAACGTGCCCTCGCGGTAGGCCTCGAGGTCGAGCGGCGGGCACAGGCCGGTCGCCATGGGCACTTCCTCTCGCAGCTTCTCGGTCGCCCAGTCCGGCAGGAGTTCGTCGAGGCGCGGGTCGTCGAGGCCGGTACA
>JAYQUR010000278.1:0-4977 GCA_038148075.1 Alphaproteobacteria bacterium
GCGTGTTCGGAATCTGCGGCTGTCCTCGCCACGCCGCCATCAGGTGCATCGCCAGCGGCCGCGGCCCGTTGCGCGGCGCCGTCATCCCGCCCGCCCGAAATATTCTGGAACGCGGCGAATTGCGGCATCATCGCCGCCGAGAGCTTCGCCATGTTTCCGGCGAATGTCGGATCGCTCGCGGCCTGGGTCAGATATTGTTGCCATAGATCGAGATACCGACGGGCGAGGTCTTGCGGGTCCGGTGCGTCAGACATGCCGGGACTATAGGCGATGTGGCCCGATTTCGCCACTCCGGCGGCCATTTGGCAGCGCATCAAATCATTGATGCAGCGCAACAAAAATGCGACATTGGGCCAAGTTGAAATGCGACCGCATGTGGGAGGTCTGCGTTATGGCTCGAAAGGGCGACAGACCGCAAGGCGACGGGCCGGAAGTCGTCACGATCAAGAAATACGCCAACCGCCGACTCTACAATACGGCGGAAAGCACGTACGTGACGCTCGACGATCTCGCGAAAATGGTCCAGGAGGGCGTCGAGTTCCGGGTCAACGACGCGAAGTCCGGCGAGGACATTACCCGCGCCGTCCTGACGCAGATCATCGTCGAGCAGGAAGCGAAGGGGAACAACCTGCTCCCGACGGGTTTCCTGCGTCAGCTCATCAGCTTCTACGGCGACAATCTGCAGGGCCTCGTCCCGCAGTACCTCGACATGACGATGCAGTCCTTCGCGCGCAACCAGGAACAGATGCGCGGCTACCTTGAGAACGCGCTCGGCGGCATGTATCCGTTTTCGTCGTTCGAGGAAATGGGCCGGCAGAACATGGCGATGTTCGAACAGGCGATGAAAATGATGACGCCCTTTCGGCCGACCGACGAAGAAGGCGGGGATCCTCCGGCCGGGGAAGCCAAAGGATCGGACGAGGCGCTGACGTCCCTGAAATCGCAGCTTGAGGCGATGCAGCGCCAGCTCGACGCGCTCTCCAAGAAGGGCGACTGACCGCGCAGGCTCCTTCCGTTTCCGGCGTCAGGCGCCGGCTCGCGGATTTTTTCCGGATATTCCGACCGACGCGCTCGCGCGGGACGCCGACGGGGTGCGGCCGGTACTGTCGTTTTCCTGCCACGGCGCCGTCATGTCCGGATATCCGAATGCATATCCCTGGAAATAACGGACGCCTTCGTTGGTGAGGAGGTCCGCCTCCGACGGCGTCTCGACGCATTCCGCGACAGTTTCCAGATTGAACGTGCGCGCCAGATCGATCAGCGTCCGGACGAAGACGAGATTGTCGGGATTGCCGTCGATGTTGCGGACGAAAGATCCGTCGATCTTGACGATGTTGACGGCAAGGCTCTTCAGGTGACGGAACGACGTATAGCCGGCGCCGAAATCGTCCAGTGCCACGCGGCAGCCGAGATCGCGCAACGTTGCGACGAAATGGCAGCAGGCGTCGAGGTCTTCGAGGCCCGCGGTTTCGGTGATTTCGACGACCATCCGCTCGGCGATATCGGGTCGGCCGTGAAGCAGCGCGATGGCGCTGCGCATCCATGAACGGTCGGTGGTCGTCAGGCCCGAAACGTTGATCGCGATGCGCGAATCCCCGTAACGCGACAGCACGTCCACGCCGCGTTCGAGAACCGCGCGGTCGACGCTGCGGATCATGCCCAGGTCTTCCACGACCGGCATGAACCTGGCCGCGGGAACCACTTCCCCGTCGGTCTCGACGAGGCGCAGAAGGCACTCGTGCAGGATCGGCTCGCGCGTGGCCGCATCCACGATCGGCTGGTAAGCGAACTGCATGCGCGATTCGCCCAGGGCCCGTTGAACCCTTTCGGCGACGACCACGCAATCCCGGTGGTAGGCAATCTGCTCTTCCGACAGGGCGTAGGTGACGGCGCAGTCACGGCCCGCATGTTTGGCGCTCTGAAGTGCGACCTCCGCCCGGCGCATGATGTCCAGCGCCGTACTTGCCGCGCCCGGAAACGGGACGGCGCCGATGGATGCTGTGACGTAGACGGGCCCGTCCGCCGTCACGATCGGCTTTTCGCGCATGGTCGACAGGATTTTCTCGGCCGCGGCGTCGGTTTCGGCCTCCGGGACGTTGTTCAGCACCACCCCGAACTGGTCTCCGCCGATGCGGCCGACGACGTCGCTTGCCCGCGTGCACATTTCGACCCGGTCCGCGACCGCCATCAGGATCGTGTCCGCGATGTCGTGACCCAGCGCCTGGTTCAGGATGGTGAGGTTGTCGAGCCCGACGACAAGGTAAGCGCCCTCCAGGTCGTAGCGCCGGCTGAACTCGAGCGCATGATCGAGCGCCTCCCGAAGACGGGCGCGCGTGTACAGGCCGGTCAGCGCGTCGTAGTTCGGTGCGTCTTCCGCGATCCGCGGACGGCCGGCGCGAATACCCGATGCCCGGATGACACCTGTCAGCCGGACCGCACGATCGTCGGCGCTGTACTCGATCCGCGCCCGGTCGTGTACCCACCTGCTGGTCCCGTTCGGAAGCGCTATGCGATAGCGCGTTTCGACGGTGTTGCCGCCGACATCGAGGCGCGACAGCCGCTGGCGGCGCTGCTTCACGTCGTCTGCATGAACGAGCCGGCTGAACGCGGTGCCGGACCGCGCCACCTGGGCGACGTCGATTCCGAGCGCGTCTTCCGCACCCGGGAACCACGTCAGGGCGTCGGATTTGAGGTCCCATTCGTAAACGGCGTCGCCGATCGCGGTCAGCGCAATGCGCAGACGCTCCAGCTCCTCGAGCCGGGCTGATATGTCGGCGGCTTCCTGCACCGTCGGGACCTCCTACCTGAAGGCAATTGCTGCCGCACAGCGCGGCAACGGTTAAGCGCAGAATACGAGGCCATCTCTTACCAGCTTGTTAAGATCGCGGCGTTTGGCAGCGATTGCCGGTGGATATTTTTGTAATATATGCAATAAGGTTAAAAAAAATACCCCGAAAATCCTTAATAAATTAAGTTAATTTCTATAAAAACCGCCAATTACTGCGAAGATATATTAAAATCATTGACGTAACGGTAAACAAATACTTACATAAGAGATATGAAGCTCGTTGCCGGACATGTCGTGCTGCCGAACGTCCCGTCGACCCAGCGTCGATCCCGGGCGATCGAACCCGTTCGCGCCGTTCGCGGGCGCAGAGTCGCGCGCGACGAAACCGCATTCCGGCCTGCTGCGGAAGACGCCGGGCGGCGGGTCGCCCGAGCGCCGTCGGGACAGCCGCCCGTACATGACGGTGCGGTGGTTGCACAGAACGTTTTTCATACGGCTTTCGGCGCCGAGCCCGAGACGAGCCTGTCCTATGCGAACCGAGCCTACCGGCGGAGCGAGGCTCTGACGCTGTCGACGGCCGTTCGCCTGTGCCGCGTCGCCTGACCGCGCGTATTTTCCATCTTCATCCGGATCGGTTGCCCCGGTAGAAAATCCGGGGCATTTTTGCGGGCCGTTTGACTCTCGCGAGCAAACGGACGATCAACGATAACGCAGGCGCGGGCCGCTTTGGCCGCATTGCGCGGGGCGTGGCGACATGGGCGGGGGATCCCGGATGACGGACAGAATTACGGTCGGCAATCTGCAGGTTGCCAAGGTTCTCTACGATTTCGTGAACGGCGAAGCATTGCCCGGAACGGAGCTTGACCAGGCTGCCTTCTGGCAATCGGCGAACGAAATCTTCGCCGATCTCTCGCCCAGGAACCGGGCGCTTCTCGACAAGCGCGATGCGCTGCAGGCGACGATCGACGACTGGCATCGCGCGCGCCGGGGCAAGGATTTCGACGCTGCGGAGTACAAGGCCTTCCTGTCCGATATCGGCTATCTCGTGCCGGAGGGCGATGGCTTCGCCATTGACGTCGACCGGGTCGATTCCGAAATTTCCGGGATCGCAGGCCCGCAGCTCGTGGTGCCGGTGATGAATGCGCGTTACGCCCTCAATGCCGCCAATGCCCGTTGGGGCAGCCTGTACGACGCGCTGTACGGTACCGATGCGATCTCCGAAGAAGACGGCGCCGGTCGCAGCGGCGGCTACAACCCCGCGCGGGGCGCGAAGGTCATCGCCTATGCGCGCACCTTTCTCGACGAGGCGGCGCCGCTCGCTTCCGGATCTCATGCCGACGCCACAGGCTATGCGATCGCCGACGGCGCGCTTTCCGTGTCGATGTCCGACGGCTCGAACACGGGGCTGAAGGATCCTGCACATCTCGCCGGCTATCGGGGCGATGCGGGATCGCCGTCGCTGGTCGCGCTGGTCAACAACGGTATCCATTTCGAAATTCACGTCGACCGCGACCATCCCATCGGCAAGGACGATGCAGCAGGCGTCTCCGACGTCGTCCTCGAATCCGCAATCACGACGATCATGGATTGCGAGGATTCGATTGCCGCCGTCGACGCCGAAGACAAGGTCGTCGCTTACCGCAACTGGCTCGGCCTGATGAAGGGCGACCTGACGGAGAGCTTCGAGAAGGGTGGAAAGACCGTCGAGCGGTCGCTCAATCCCGATCACGAATATACCGCGCCGGACGGTGCCGGGACGGTCGTCGTTCCCGGCCGCAGCCTGATGCTGATCCGCAACGTCGGCCACCTGATGACCATCGACGCGATCCTCGACGGCGACGGCAACGAGGTGCCCGAAGGCATCCTCGACGCGATCTTCACGTCGCTGATCGCGATGCACGATCTCAAGGGTGCGGGCAAGTACCGGAATTCGCGCGCCGGGTCCGTCTACATCGTGAAGCCCAAGATGCACGGCCCCGAGGAAGTCGCTTTCTCGTCGGAGCTGTTCGGCCGCGTCGAGGATGCGCTGGGACTCGACCGAAACACCCTCAAGATGGGCATCATGGACGAGGAGCGCCGGACGACCGTCAACCTGAAGGAATGCATCCGCGCCGCGCGTAACCGCGTCGTGTTCATCAATACGGGCTTCCTCGACCGTACCGGCGACGAGATGCACACGTCCATGGAAG
>JAYQUR010000279.1:0-450 GCA_038148075.1 Alphaproteobacteria bacterium
CGTCTTGTTCGTCAGCACCAGCCGGTTGGTGACCGACATGTTCTCGATGTCGTATGCGCCGGTCATTGCGCCGAGCATCCGGTATACCGGTCCGGGCATCGGCGATCGCAGATAGGCGCCGTAATCCTCGACCTGGTCGTAGCGCAGTCCGGCGATCCGCCCGTCGGCGCCAACCGCCGCCTCGATCCTGACCTCCCGGTTTGGCGCGGCGGTCGCGGCCGACAGGTGCTCCAGACGGTCTTCGACCCATTTTATCGGCCGGCCGGTCAGACGCGACGCGGCGCACATCAGCACGATGTAGGGCAGGACCGCCTGTTTCACGCCGAAGCTGCCGCCGGAGTTCGCCGGCGTGCGCAGCCGCACGCCGTTTTCCGGCACACACAGCGCCCGCGCCATCACGGGATGGCCCGTATAGGGGCCCTGGAAGTTGCTGAGCACGTCGAACAGATC
>JAYQUR010000279.1:460-4947 GCA_038148075.1 Alphaproteobacteria bacterium
AACAGATCTTCCGCGGCGCGGTATTCCGCGAGGACGACGAAACCCTCCATCGGGGTCAGGGCGTTGCGCGGATAATGGATGGTGGTTTCGATGGTCCGTTCCGCCTCGGCAAAGGCGCGGTCAGGATCGCCGTAGGTGAAACGGCGTTCCGAGATCATGTTGCTGCCCGGCGCGTCGTGGACCAGCGGCGCTTCCGGCGCCAGGGCGTCAGCCGGCGTAACGACCTGTTCCAGCGGGCGGTACTCGACCTGGATTTCGTCGAGCGCGTCTTCCGCCACGTACCGGTCGGCCGCGAGCACTAGGGCGACGGCTTCGCCGGCGAATCGCACTTTGCCGACGGCAAGTGGCCATTCGTCCGCGCCGATATGGAGAACCGACAGGAAGGGCGAAGTAACCCGTTTCACGTCCTCGCCGGTGAGAACCGCTGCGACGCCGGGCATCCGTTCGGCCGTCGATGTATCGACGGAGAGAATTTCGGCATGCGCATGGGGCGATCGCAGGATCGCCGCATGGAGCGTTCCGCGCGGCGCCGGATAGTCATCGGTAAACAGGGCCCTGCCCGACAGGAGGGCCGGATCCTCGACGCGTTCGGTACTATTGCCGACAATGGCATCCATTGTCGCAGACACCCCCTTCGGATGATGAAAGCAGTAGCGCCGGAAGGCCCCCGACCTTGCTGGACAGCACGGTTATCCTATCGGGGCGTCCGCGGCGTCGACTTGATCCATGTCAAGAACGGATCGCGGGCAGGGGTGTCGGCGGTCGACCTCAGCCCAGCGCGCGGTGGGCCTGGTGCGACGGCACGAAGGCATGCGAGGCGAACCCGCGGACATTCTCGTCCTCGGCTGCCAGCAGCGCCGCGCGCAGGCCGAACAGTAGACGGCCCGCCAGCGTTTCGCCGAAGAACCAGTCGTCGACCTCGACGTCGCTCGGCGTGCCGGGTTGAGACAATGCCGCCTGATAGTATGCGTGCTTCAGGTCGTCGGCCGCGAACTTGACGGCGAGGGTCGCCGAGTACCCCTCTCGCGGGCTTTTCATTGCGGGATCGCGCGCCAGTCGGAGCATCAGGTCGGCGGCTCCTTCGGGCGCGAGTCCCGACACCCTGTCAAGACGCCGCCCGCCTGCCGCTGACCATTTTCCTAAAGGCAACGCAAGCGCCGCAATCTCGTCGTGCAGCGCAGCCGTGAACGCCGTCTCGTCGCCCTGAAGCGACAGGTCGGGCGCCGTCGGGATCGGCGGCGACCAGCCGGACCCTGCGTTGTCCGCCGCGTCGCGGGGATGGTCGAAATTCTCGAGGACCGGTCCGCCCGTGCGATCCAGCAGGCCGAGGGCGTACTCGATTACCCGGCGCTGCAGCGCAGCGTCTTCCGGCGCGCCGAACGGCCGGCCGAGCTCGAACGGCACGGTCAGCGCGCGCGGAGGCTTGATGAGCGAGGCGTGGCGCGCGATGAGGCCGATCGCTACGGTGGGAATGCCTTCTCGTTCGAGGTAGTGAGCAAGCCCGCACACGGCGCGCGTGCAGAACGGTCAGACCGGCGCCAGCAGCACGCCGTTGACCCCGTCGCTTCGCATTTTCGCGGCAATCTCGCCGATCAGCCCTTCGAAGGCGGCGGGCGGCGTCGAACCCAGAAAGGAGAAATGCACGCCCGCGACCGATCCCACAGTCCCGTCTGCCGCCATTTCCCGCAGACGATGGATCGGGAAAACGGTATCGATGTCGCGAAGAATGCCGGTGCGGTCGATGTTGGTCGACGGATGGCTGGTGACGAGGTCGGCCATGTCCATCGAGGACGCGATCATCCGGTACTCCGAAACGCCGGGCGTAAACGGTGCGTCCTGCCAGTCGTGAAGGCCGGCAGTGGTGAGCAGCGTTATGCGGCGCTCCGCCAGCGGCGGTCCGTCGACGCAGGGCGTTTCGCCCATGTCCGGCATTTCGTGATTGAGCAGGTTGCTGCGTCCCGGCTCCGGCATCTCGTCGAAATACATGGTCCGTTTCCCTTCGGCCGCTTCCGGCTCCCTTGAGTGGACGTCGTTAGACGCCTAACGTTTCTCCGATCATAAACCGTGGAGCTAAAACGTGTCGAAAAGCGAAGCATTCGAAAGAGGCGCGGCCACACGCCGCGAAGTGATGGGCGAGGCGCTGATGGAGCGCATGGCGAACACCGTCTACAGCGGGCCCGTGATGCAGAAGTTCGCCGAGGTTTCCACAGAGACGGTCTTCGGCATGCTGTGGTCCCGTCCCGGGCTCGACTACAAGACGCGCTCGTTGATCTGCGTCATTTCCGATACTTGCGGCCATTGCTGGCCGGAGCTGGAGTTGCATCTGCGATTCGCGCTGGGGCAGGGATGGACCGAGGACGAACTGACCGAGGCGCTGCTGCATCTCGGTGGCTATATCGGCGTGCCGTCGGCGCGCGAGGCGTTGATCATCGCCGAGCGCGTGTTCGAGGAGGAGCGGGCCGCGACAGGCGGAAGTTGACGCCGAGCGTCTTGCGCGAACGTCGTAAATCGGGAGACTGAGCTGCATGGATATCACGCGACCGGACCCGGGTGCCGAGAACGGACAGATAGGCAAATCGCCGGCCCGGCGTATGGCGAGGCGTGCGGTCGAGGGGCGCGGCCGTTACGTCGACGACCTCTCGCTGCCGCGCCAGCTCGAGGTTGCCTACCTGCGCTCCCCTTACGCCCATGCCGACATTCTGGGCATCGACAAGACGGGGGCGCTGGCCGTGCCCGGCGTCGTTGCCGTGGTCACCGGCGCCGAGCTCGCGGAGCATTACACGCCTTGGATGGGCGTGATGGAGAACCAGCCGGCGCTTCGAACGATGCCGCAGCATGCGCTCGCGATAGATCGCGCGCGCTGGCAGGGCGAACCGGTCTGTGCCGTCGTCGCCGAAACCCGCGCGATCGCCGAGGATGCGCTCGAGAGGATCGCGGTCGACTGGCGGGAGAAGACGCCTGTCGACGACATGGAAACCGCGCTCGATCCGGGAACGTCGGTCATTCACGAAAGTCTGGGCGACAACAAGATGTACGAGCGCGCCGTCGAGACCGGCGACCCGATCGCAGGTTTTGCCGCG
The DNA here is from genome assembly GCA_038148075.1 of Alphaproteobacteria bacterium. Classification (GTDB taxonomy): domain Bacteria; phylum Pseudomonadota; class Alphaproteobacteria; order MPNO01; family UBA830; genus JAYQUR01. The sequence goes on from JAYQUR010000279.1 coordinate 3,541, forward strand.
GCGGCGCATATCGTCGAGCAGGAATTCCGCTTCGGGCGCCATACCGGCGTCACGCTGGAGCCGCGCGCCGTCATTTCGTCGTACGATCGCGGAGACGGCAGGTTGACCGTCTACTATGGCGGCCAGGCCCCGCACCTGATCCAGACTCTGTTCGCGAAGCATCTTGGCTTGCAGGAACGCGACGTTCGCGTAATGGCGCAGGATTGCGGCGGCTCCTACGGAATCAAGAGTCACTTTTACGGCGACGAGTTCGCGACGGCCGTTCTGTCGAAGATGCTCGGGCGCCCGGTTCGCTGGCGCGCCGACAGGATCGAATCCTTCGTCTCCGACATCCATGCCCGCCACCATCGGGTCCGCGCTCGTATGGGCTTCGACGCGGAAGGGCGCATTCTCGCCTTCGAGGTCGACGATCTCGTCGGCGGCGGGCCGTTTTCCGCCTATCCGCGGACCAGTATCGTCGAGGGAAACCAGGTACTCAACATCGCCGGCGGGCCCTATCGCGTTGGCGCGTTCAGGGGCAGGACGACCGTCGTCTTCCAGAACAAGGTGCCGGTTTCGCAATACCGTGCGGTCGGCCATCCGATGGGGATTGTCGCCTGCGACAGCCTGCTGGAGAAAGGCGCCGACGCGCTCGGCATCGACCGGCTGGAGATTCGGCGGCGCAATTTCGTGCCGGACAGCGGCTATCCCGTGGCCTCGCCCGGCGGCGTGCCTCTCGTCGACCTTTCGCATCAGGCGTGCCTCGAAAAACTCGTAGGGACGATCGGTCTTGCCGAACTCGAAGCCGACCGCGATGCGGCGCGGCGCAAGGGCATCTATCGCGGCATCGGCTTCGCGTCGTTCATCAAGGGAACCAACCCCGGCGCGCTTATCTACGGCCCGGCCCGGGTGCCGATCTCGGCCCAGGACGGCTGCACGGTGCGGCTGGAACCCGAAGGCGGCGTTACGTGCCTGACCGGGGTCACCGAACAGGGGCAGGGGACGGAGACAATGATGGCGCAGGTCGTCGCATCTGCCATCGGCCTGCCGTTCGAGCGCGTGCGCGTGCTGACCGGGGATACGGATTCGATGCCGTTCGGCGGCGGGACCTACGGTTCGCGCGGCGCCGGCATCGGCGGCGAGGCGTCGTGGAAGGCGGCGCTGACGCTGCGCGGCCAGATCCTCGACGTCGCGGCGGTCCTGCTGCAGGCAGACGCCGACACGCTCGATATTCGGGACGGCACGATCGTCGACGCGGCGGCCGGTACCGAGCGGATGACGCTCAAGGAGCTTGCGAGCATAGCCCTGCTGCGGTCCTACGAGTTGCCCGACGATTTCCATCCCGTGCTCGTCGCGACGGAACGGTTCCGCGTCCGCGACTACATCTTCACCAATGCCGCACACGCCGCCGAGGTGGAGGTCGATCCC
>JAYQUR010000280.1:0-4944 GCA_038148075.1 Alphaproteobacteria bacterium
CTCGAACGTCCTTTACCTCGTCCTGCAGGGTCAGGCGGAACATGGCGATCAGCGCGTCGATCTTGCCGGAATCGTATGATTCCTCGGGCTTGTCCTCGCTGTCCGTTTCGCCCTTCGCGATCTTGTCGAGATCGGCGCCGGCGCGGGTCGCGGACTTGAATTCCTTTTCCTCGAACGTGCCGACGGCGGGAATCCAGAACTCGTCGACCGGATCCGTCAGAAGCAGCACCTCGACGCCCCTGGCGGCGAAGCCCTCCAGCTGGGGGCTCTTGCGCAGCGCATCGATATTCTCGCCCGAGATGTAGTAGATCGCGTCCTGGCCGTCCTTCATGCGCTCGACATATTCGGCGAGGCCGACGAGGTCGTCGGCGCTCCTGGTCGAGCGGAACCGGACGAGTTTCAGAAGCGCGTCGCGGTTCTCGAAGTCCTCGTAGAGCCCTTCCTTCACGACCGCGCCGAAGTTGTCCCAGAAAATCTTGAACTCTTCGGCCTTCTTCTCCGCCTTCTTGGTCAGATCGCCGACGACGCGCTTGACGATGGCCTTGCGCATGCGCGCGATCATCGGGTTGTTCTGCAGGATCTCGCGGCTGACGTTGAGCGGCAGGTCCTCCGAATCGACGACGCCTTTGAGGAAACGCAGCCAGCCCGGCACGAGCCCTTCGGCTTCGTCGGTGATGAAGACGCGTTTGACGTAGAGCCGGACGCCGTGCTTGCGGCCGGGGTCGAACAGGTCGAACGGCTTCATGGCAGGGATGAACAGCAGGTTCGAATATTCGAGCGTGCCTTCAGCCTTCCAGTGAAGCGTCATCCAGGGATCGCCGAACCCGCCGACATGATGGAAAAACTCGGCGTACTGTTCGTCCTCGATATCCGTCCTCGCCCGCGTCCACAGCGCCGACGCCTGGTTGACGGTCTCGCCCTCGCCGTCCTCGCCCGCGATGACGATCGGAAGCGCGATATGGTCCGAATAGGTCTTCACGATGGTCCGCAGGCGCGTCTCGTCGAGGAATTCGTCCTCGCCCTTGCGCAACTTCATGCGGATCGTCGTGCCGCGGCCATCGCGCTCCGCCTCGCCGACCGTGAACTCGCCGGTGCCGTCCGAGACCCAGCGCCATGCCGTATCCTCGCCGGCGCGACGGCTGATCACCTCGACCTCGCTTGCGACCATGAAGGCCGAATAGAAGCCGACGCCGAACTGGCCGATGGTCTTGAGGTCGGCGCCGTCGGCGTCCTGATGCTCCTCGAGGAAGGCCGACGTGCCCGACCGCGCGATCGTGCCGAGATCGGCGATCAGCGCTTCGCGGTTCATGCCGATGCCGTTGTCGGATATTTCGAGGATGCGCTTCTTTTTGTCGATCGCGATGCGGACGCGGAAGTCCGGATCGTCCGCCGTCAGCTCCGGCCGGGTCAGCGCCTCGTAGCGCAGCCGGTCGCACGCGTCCGATGCATTCGAGACCAGCTCGCGAAGGAAGATTTCCTTCTGGCTGTAGAGCGAGTTCGCAACGATATGGAGGAGGCGCGACACCTCCGTCTCGAACCGCAGCTTTTCCTCTGCCATGGTCCGGTTCTCCCGCTGAAATGGACTGGTTTCCGCCTATATGCGTGCCTCGCGTTCCTATTTCAACCCCTTGCCAGCCGCCGCGGGCGCCGCCATTGTGGCTCCATGTCCAGCGGCGACCAGCGCGCGCGCATTACGGCCGTCCTCGGCCCGACCAATACCGGCAAGACGCACTACGCGATAGACCGGATGCTCGGCCATGCCTCCGGTATGATCGGGTTTCCGCTGCGCCTGCTAGCGCGCGAAAACTACGATCGCGTCGTCGCCGAAAAGGGGCCTGCGCGCGTCGCGCTGGTGACCGGCGAGGAAAAGATCGTCCCGCCGCGGGCCGAATATTTCGTCTGCACGGTCGAATCGATGCCGCTCGACTGCGAGGTCGAGTTCCTCGCCGTCGACGAAGTCCAGATGTGCGCCGACCCGGAACGCGGCCATATCTTCACCGACCGGCTGCTGCGCGCGCGCGGCACCGAAGAGACCATGTTCCTCGGCGCCGACACGATTCGGCCGCTGATCGAGCTGCTGGTGCCCGGCACCGAGTTCGTCAGCCGACCGCGCCTGTCGAAACTCTCCTATGTCGGGCCGCGCAAGATCACGCGGCTGCCGCGGCGCAGTGCCGTCGTCGCGTTCTCGATCAACGAGGTCTACGCCATCGCCGAGCTGATGCGCCGTCAGCGTGGCGGTACGGCGGTGGTGCTCGGTGCGCTCAGTCCGCGCACGCGCAACGCCCAGGTCGAGCTCTACCAGGGCGGCGACGTAGATTATCTGGTGGCGACCGACGCCATCGGCATGGGCCTCAACATGAACATCGACCATGTCGCATTCGCGGGCCTGCGCAAGTTCGACGGGCGTAACTACCGCAAGCTGACCACGCCCGAAATCGCGCAGATCGCCGGCCGCGCCGGCCGTCACCTCTCGGACGGGACGTTCGGGCCGATCGCCGAGATCGGCGCGTTCGACGAGGACGTCGTGACCGCCATCGAGGAGCATAATTTCGAGGCGCTCACCGGACTCTACTGGCGCAACGCGGATCTCGACTACCGCTCCGGGCTGGGGCTACTGAAATCGCTCGACGCGCCGCCGCCGCGGACGGAGCTGATGCGCGCGCGCGACGCCGACGACAAGATCGCGCTCGCTCACCTGCTGCGCGACGCCGACATCGCCGACCGCGCGAAAACGCCCGACGTGGTGCGGCTGCTGTGGGACGTCTGCCAGATCCCCGACTTCCGCAAGACCATGGCCGACGTGCATGCGAGCCTGCTTGCGCGCATTTACCGCTACCTGACGGAAAGCCACGCCCTGCCGACCGACTGGGTGGCGAACCAGATCGCCCAGCTCGACCGTGTCGATGGCGATATAGACACGTTGATGGCGCGTATCGCGCATATCCGCACATGGACATATATTTCCCATCGCCCGGACTGGCTCGCCGATGCCGAAACATGGCAGGCGCGTACCCGGGAGCTGGAGGACAAGCTATCCGATGCCCTGCATAACAGTCTCACCCAGCGGTTCGTCGACCGCCGTGCCGCGGCGCTCACCCGCATGAAGGACCGCGACGACCTGATGGCTGCCGTCGGCGCCGACGGCGACGTCACGGTGGAGGGCGAGTTCGTCGGCCATATCGACGGGTTCCGCTTTACGCCCGATCCCGATTCGGCCGCCGAGGGCCGCCGCGCGCTGATGGCGGCAGCCAACAAGGCACTCCGCAGCGAGATCGATTCCCGCGTAGATGCGCTGTGCGGCGCGCCCGATGCGGCGTTCTCGCGCGACGCGGGGGGCGCGATCGCCTGGCAGGGCGCTTTCATCGCGCGGTTGACCAAAGGGGCGGACATCGTCTCGCCCGCCGTCACGGTTTCGCAGAGCGACTATCTGACGGCCGAGCAGCGCGAACGAATCCGTCGGCGCCTGGTCGACTGGGTCAATGCCCAGCTCGCCGAGGCGCTGGAACGGCTGATGACCCTTCGCAACGCCGATCTCGGCGGGGTCGCGCGCGGCATCGCCTACCGGGTTGTCGAGGGGCTCGGCTCGCTGCCGCGCAGGCACGTGGCCAACGACGTGCGCGGCCTGTCGAAGGAAGACCGGACGGCGCTCCGCGCCTGCGGCGTGCGTATCGGCCCGGAGACCCTGTTCGTGCCGTCGGCGGTGAAGCCCAGGGCGGTCGGATGGCGGGCGCTCCTGTGGGCCCTTCATGCCGAGCGCGATCCCATCGCACCGCCGGGGGCCGGTCTGGTAACGGTACCCGCAGGCGACGACCTGCCGGCATCGTTCCTCGATTGCTGCGGCTATGCCAAGCTCGGCGGGCGTGCGGTCCGCGTCGACGTGCTCGACCGCATTGCGGTCGACCTGCAGCGCCAGTCGCGGGCGGGCGCGCTCGAGATCGGCGCGACCCAGCTCAACCTTCTAGGCCTGTCCATGGAAGACGCGCGACCTGTCTTCGAGGCTCTCGGCTACGTCGCCGAAGAGGGCGGGGAGGGGGCGCTGACCTGGAAATGGGGCGGCCGGCCCAAGCCCGCGCGGCCGCCGCGAAAGAAGGCCGAAAAGCGCCAGCGCGCGCAAAGCGGCGCCAGGAAGAAGAAAGTCGAAATCGACGAGAACTCGCCCTTCGCCAAGCTCCGGGAACTCAAGCTGTCTTGAGCGCGGAAGACGGCATCCGCCTCGACAAGTGGCTGTGGCACGCCCGTTTCTTCAAGAGCCGAAGCCTGGCCAGCCGGATGGTCGCCGACGGAAAGATCCGAGTCGGCGGCGACATCGTCCGCAAGGCCCATTACATCGTCCGCGTCGGCGACGTGCTCACCTTTCCGGAGGCGCGCGATATCCGGGTGGTGCGCATCGAGGCGCTCGGCACGCGCCGCGGCCCTGCCGCGGAAGCGCAGGGGCTTTATACGGAAATCTGATTATTTCCAGTCGGGCCCGGTCTTCCGGAAGATTACCGACAGGTTGTTCGCCGGCATTGCCACGGTGTCTTCGAGGCGGAGCCCGTTTCGCTCCGCCTCCGCCGCGACGTCTGCGAGGTCGCGAATCCCCCAGGTTTCGTTCTGGGCGCGGAGCTGGCGGTCGAACGCCTCGTTCGACGGCGCCTCGAAGCCGCCGTCGATGGCAAACGGCCCGTAGAGATAGAGGAGGCCGCCCGGCGGCAGGAGCGCGGCGGCGTTGCGCATCAGCCCCTCGGTCGCGTCCCACGGCGAGATGTGGATCACGTTGATGCAAAGGATCGCGGCCGCGGCATCGAGCGGCAGGATCACGTCGGACGCGTTGATCGCGACGGGCGGGCGCAGGTTCGGCAACGGTACCGGCTCCGCGTCCATCCACGCGCGGACGCTGGCACGGCCGACCGGGTCGGGGTCGCTCGGCGGCCAGTCCAGATGCGGGACTTCCCGGGCCTGGGG
>JAYQUR010000281.1:0-4927 GCA_038148075.1 Alphaproteobacteria bacterium
GGTTATGTCAGCCGGAGACGCGGATGACAATCTTGCCGAAATGGCCGTCCTCGCCCATCGCGTGGTAGGCCGCGCGCGCGTCGCCGAAGTCGAATGTCCGGTCGATCACCAGCCTTATGCAGTTCGCGGAAATCGCCGCATTCAGGTGCCGGAACATCTCGCGGCTGCCGACATAGATTCCCGTCAGGCGGCCCGATTTCCGCATCAACGGCAACGGGTTGATCACGCCGCCGGTCAGCACGCCGATCAGGCCGATATGGCCGCCCATCGCCAACGCCCCGATGGACTTCTGCAGCGTCCCGGGCCCGCCGACCTCGACCACATGATCGACGCCGGCGCCGTTCGTCAGCTTCATCACTTCCGCGTCCCAGTCGGGCGTCTCCGCATAGTTGATGGTCTCGTCCGCACCCATGTCGCGTGCGCGTTCGAGCTTCTCGCCGCTCTTCGACGTGATGATTACCCGCGCGCCCATCGCCTTCGCGATCTGGAGGCCGAAGATCGACACGCCGCCAGTCCCGAGCAGCAGCACGCTGTCGCCTGCCTTCAGGCCACCCTGTTCGACGAGCGCGTTCCATGCGGTCACGCCGGCACAGGTCAGCGTTCCCGCCTCGTCCCAGCTCAGATGATCGGGCAGCGCGACCAGCGCGCCTTCGGGCAGGATCGTCTCTTCGGACAACATACCCTGCTCGGCCCCGCCGAGCGCACTCGCCATGATCGCCTCGCTCATGCGCCCCGCTTCCCAACGCTTGAAGAAGCAGCTTGCGACGCGGTCGCCGGGCGCGAAGTCGCGAACGCCGTCGCCGACCGCGACGACCTCGCCCGCCATGTCCGAGTTGGGAATGCAGGGCAGCGGCGTCCCGCGCGCCGACGGCGCGATGACGGTGTTCATGTCGCGCCGGTTGATCGACGACGTGCGCACCTTCACCCGGACCTCGCCGGGCCCCGGGTCGCCGACGTCGGTATCCACCAGGTTGAGCGCGTCGATGCCGTCGTCGTTCTCGATCCGCCAGGCTTTCATCTCATCCCCCCTTGTGTCGTTAGAGCCGCTGCCAGCGCGCCGCGCCGCGGTGAACCTTGCCCGCCATCGGAATCGGCCCCGTCGTTTGCAGAACGAGTTCTTCGCCATTCATCGACGCGAGCCGCCGCTGTTCGCCGCCGACCCAGTTCGGCATCAAGCTATAGGTCACGCCGAACCGGATCGCTTCGCCGTCGAACGACCAGTCGCCGCCGAAGGACACGTACCCCGCCGCCGCTTCCGATTTCTCCGCCTCACTCCCCGCCAGCAGGTCGCCGCTTTCATAGGACGTGCGGCCGGACCGCATCATAGTGAAGGCGTAGTGTCCGTCTTCCGCGAGCAGCAGGTGACCGACTGCGTCCCCTCCGAGCGGGTCCATCTCCACACCGTCGTCGTCGGTGAACCAGAAGCGGATCAGCGACCAGCTCCCCACAAGATCGTCGCGCGTCATGCGAATTGCCTGTTTCCGTGGTTGCGCGCAAAATAGCGCCATGTCTGCACCGGAAAACTACCTGTCGGTCGACCAGATCGCAAAGCGCATTCCCGACGGCGCGCTCATCGGCCTGCCCAAGGAAGACGGCGGCGCGGCGATGGCCCTGACCCGCGCACTGATCAAGCGCGGCGCCAAGGATCTGCGGGTGCTTACCGTGCCGGTCTCGTCGATCCAGGTCGACATGCTGATCGGCGCGGGCTGCATCGCGGAGCTGGAGACCAGCGGCGTGTCGCTGGGCGAATTCGGCTACGCGCCGCGCTTCCGCCGGGCGGTGGAAAACGGCGATATCGTCATTCGGGATGCGACCTGCCCCGCCATCTACGCCGAGCTCCAGGCGTCGGAGAAAGGCGCCCCGTTCATCCCGCTTCGCGGCATCCTGGGTTCGGACATTCTCAAGAATCGACCCGACTGGAAGACGATCGACAACCCGTTCGCGAACGGCGGCGATCCGGTCGTGCTGCTGCCGGCCGTCCGGCCCGACGTCGCGATCTTCCACGCGCGCTACGGCGACGCGAACGGCAACGTCTGGGTCGGCCCGAGGCGCGAATGCGTTCTCCTCGCCCACGCGTCTTCGGAATGTTTCGTGACGGTCGAGGAAATCTGGGACGGCAACCTGATGGACGACGAGCGCATGGTCGCCGGCACGATCCCGCCCGTCTATGTGGGCGCGGTTGCGCATGCGCCGCGCGGTGCGTGGCCGCTGTCGCTCGCCAGCGCCTACGAGCGCGACGGCGATCACCTGAAGGCCTATTTCACGGCCGCCAAGAGCGACGAGGGCTTCGCCGCCTATCTCGAGCGCCACGTCTACGGCGCGCAGGCCGTCGTCTGACGGGATGGAATATTCGCGCGAAGAGTTGCTGATCTGCGCGGTCGCGCGGATGCTCCGGGGATGCACCAATATCGCCGTCGGCATGGCCTCGCCCATCCCGGGCAGCGCGGCATTGCTCGTCCAGGAGCTTTCGATGGGCTCGTCGCGGGCGTCGATCCTCGGGAGCAACGTCCATAACCCGTTCAACGACGGCGGCCCGGAACTTTTCGACCGCGCCGGACAGGGCCGCGTCGATGCGTTCTTCCTCGGCGGCGGCCAGATCGACGGCGAAGGCAACATCAACCTCGTCGGCACCGGCGACTACCCCAACGCCGATACGCGGTTTCCCGGCAGCTTCGGCTCGGCCTATCTTTATTTCACCGTGCCGCGCGTCATCCTGTTTCGCGAGGAACATTCCCGCCGCGTCTTCGTCGACAAGGTCGACTTCGTCAGCGCGCCGGGCTGGAGCCCGCCCGGGGTGCACCGCCCCGGCGGCCCCTACGCGCTGATCACCAGCCTCTGCGTCTTCCTCTACGACAAGGCGCGTCACCGGTTCCGGCTCGACGGGCTGCTCCCCGGCGCGACGCTGGAGGAGGTCCTCGACAACACAGGATTCGCGTTCGATTACGACCAGGACGTCGGCCCCGTCGCGCCGCCCGAGCCGGAACGGCTCGACATCATCCGCACGAAGGTCGCGCCGATGATCGCGGAGACGTACCCGGAATTCGCGCGTACGCGGCTAGGCTGGAACGGCTGACACTCCCCCATGCCCGGCTGCTATAGTCTCCCCGATAAAGGGAGGGAACCGATGGCCAGCTACACCATGGCGCTCGAGCGCTACGACCGGCACGTGCCGTTCTTCACGGGACAGGTCGCGATGCCGAAGGGGCTAGAGATCCAACCGCTCGAGGTGGGGATCGATCACGACCACCGCAACGGGCGCGACCGGCACGAACGAATGATCCGGGACAACGAGTTCGACATCTGCGAGCTCTCCTTTTCGTCATACATCATGGCGACGGAACGCGGCGCGGACTTCATCGCGACGCCGGTGTTCCCGCGCCGGCTGTTCAGCCAGAACCACATGTACGTCCGCGCAGATGCGGGCATCGAAACGCCGCAGGACCTGAAGGGCCGCAAGGTGGCGCTGCGCGCCTTCCAGACGACGATGTCGGTTCTCGTGAAAGGCGACCTGAAGTTCTTCTACGGCGTGCCGTGGCAGGACATCCACTGGATCATGGAAGCGACCGAGGCTGTCGCATGGGAGCCGCCCGCGGGGGCGAAGATCGAATGGCTGTCGGACGGCCGCCGCGGGGTCGACCTGCTGCTGTCGGGAGAGGTCGAGGCGATGATCTTCCCGCACCCGCCGCGCGAGGTCCTGGAATCGGGCGGTGCGATCCGCCGCCTGTTCGCCGACCCCGCCGCCGAGTGCAAGACCTACTACGACAAGCTCGGCTACTTCCCGATCATGCACATCATGGCGTTCCGCAAGGAGGTCGTGGAGCGCGAGCCCGAGCTGCCGCGCGCCGTCATCTCGATGTGGGAAGACGCCAAACGGATCGCCCGCGACTATTACGAGGATCCCGGCTATTCGGAGATCGCCTTCGCGCGCAACGCGCTCGAAGCGCAGGACGATCTGTTCGGCGGCGACATCTGGCCGTCAGGCTTCAAGGTCAATCGCGAGAACATCGCGAACTTCATCGAGTACAGCGCCGATCAGGGGCTGATCTCCGCCCCCTACCCGCCCGAACGCCTGTTCCACGAGAGCGTTCTGGACACCTGAGAAGAAGGAGACGCAACCCGTGGAGAACGTATTCGAGCTGTACCGCGCCGTCGTGTTCCCGTGGCACTGCGACCATATCGGGCACATGAACGTGCGCTGGTATGCGCACCACTTCGACGACGCCGGCTTTCACCTGTGGACCGTAGCCGGTCTCAGTCAGAAGGAACTGCATGAGAGCGGCACGAGCCTCGTCGTCGCGCAGATCAAGATCAACTACATCCACGAGATGAAGGCGGGCGACCTGTTGGTCATCCGCGGCGGTTTCAGCCATGTCGGCGGCAAGTCGATCCGCCATCACCTGCGGCTCTACAATGCCGACACCGACGTGTTGTGCGCCACGCAGGACACCATCGAGGTCTTCTTCGACCCCGACACGCGTACTTCCGCGCCCATGCCCGACTATTACCGCGAGAAGCTGATGCCGCTGGTCTTCGATTTCGACAGTTACGATGGCTGACGGAAAACTCGACGGCACAGTGGTCCTGATTACCGGCGGCGCGCGCGGACTTGGCCGCGCGATGGCTGTGGCCCTCGCGCGCGAGGGCGCGCGGCTCGCGCTCGTCGATCTCGACGGCGAGGAGTTGCAGGCGACCGTGCGAGAGATCGAAGGTATCTGCGGCCGCGAGGCCGTCATGCCGCTCGGCGCCGATGTCGCCGACCCGGACAGTTCGACGACCGCCGTGCACTACACGGCCGAGAATTTCGGGCGGATCGACGTTCTGATAAACCTGTCTCTTATAAACAACTCAGATCCCACGAGACTACTCTGCATCGCGAAAGACGGCGTCTGCTTGAAAACGAGGGGGGGGGTGGGGGGGGGGGGGGGGG
>JAYQUR010000282.1:0-4912 GCA_038148075.1 Alphaproteobacteria bacterium
GACGCCGGGCTGGAACCAGATGAAGCCGCCGGCCGCATGGCCCATCGGCGCTGCGAGGCCCATAACCTCGTCGGGAACGAGTCCGAAGAACTCCTGTGCGACCGTCGCCCAGGTCAGGCGGGAGCGGGCGGTATGCAGTCCCCCCTTGGGAAACCCGGTCGTGCCGCCGGTATAGCTTGCCGACGACGGCGCATCGAGCGGCTGTTCCCTGCCGGGGTCGTTGGCGGAAACGGAAGCGGTTGCCGAGGCGATTTCGCCTGCGTCGAGCGGCAGCGCGGCCGCAACGCGATCGATGCCGGCAACCGTCGATGTCAGGGCCGGGTCGCAAAATGCGACGGCGGCCGCGCCCTGCCGGACGCAGTGCGCGATTTCCTCCCCGGTCATGCGCGGCGAGAGATGGAGCGATACGCCGCCAGCGCGGGCGATGGCGAAGTATGCGATCGCGTATTCGATCGAGTTCTGCCCGACGATGGCGACCCGGTCGCCCGGGCTCACGCCCCGTTCGATCAGTGCGTTGGCCAGCCGGTTCGCCATTTCATCGGCTGCCGAATAGGAGAGCGTCCGGTCGCCGCAAACGAACGCGGGTTTGTCCGGGTAGGCGGCGGCGGCAGTGGCCAGGGTCGCACCGATGGTCATGCCGTAAAGAAGCCGACGACCGCGCACTTGGCAAGACGAATGGGGTGATCCTTCGACAAGTTTCCGAATACCTATAGAATGGATGCCATGAAAAAGTGTGTCGGCCGCAATTCATGAAACTCGCGAAAATTAGGGAATGGTTCGATTCCGTCGTCGTCTGGATCGAAACGAACCTGCTGACCGTTTCGACGGCCATCGAGGCGGGATGCATTGTCGTAGCGCTTTTCATCGCCCTGGTCCTTGCGAAGCCTGCGCGCCGTTCTTATCGGAAACTGTTCGACTGGCTACCCGACCGTTGGCGCGATGCCGTTACGCGCCAGGCGGGCGAGCTGTCACTTCCGATCATCTGGCTGCTGCTGCAATTCGGCCTCGTCATCCTCGCGCAGGCGATCGGCTGGCCCCATCATATCGCCGACATAACCGTCAGCCTGCTGACGGCCTGGGTGGTCATCAGGATCGCGTCGCAGCTGATCAAGGACCCCACGTGGAGCCGATTGTTCGCCGTCGCGGCGTGGGCGGTGGCGGCCCTGAACATTCTCGGCCTGCTGACGCCCACGATCGGCCTGATGGACGCCGCGTCCGTGCGCGTCGGCGACGTACGCATCTCCGCCCTGACAGTGATCAAGGGCGTTATCACGTTGATCGTCCTGCTGTGGCTTGCGGCGGTGACGTCCAGGCTGCTGGAACAGCGCATTCAGTCGCTGCCCAATCTGACGCCGTCGGTTCAGGTGCTGATCGGCAAGCTGATCAAGATCGTACTGATCACGATTGCAATTTTTGCGGGCATCAATTCTGTGGGGGTCGACCTGACGGCGCTTGCGGTCTTCTCGGGCGCGGTCGGCGTCGGCATCGGATTCGGGCTGCAAAAGGTCGTTTCGAATTTCATCAGCGGCATCATCCTGCTTCTCGACCGCTCTATCAGCCCCGGCGATACGATCGCGGTGGCGGGATATTACGGCAAGGTGGATTCTCTCGGGGCGCGCTATGCGTCGGTCATCACCCGCGACGGGATCGAGCACCTCATCCCCAACGAGGAATTTATCACCACGCGGGTCGAGAACTGGTCGTACAGCAACGACCTGCTGCGCCTGAAGAAGGTCGTCGGCGTGCATTACAAGTCGGATATCCATAAGGCTATGGAACTCTGCCTCGAAGCGGCCGCCGCGACGGACCGTATTCTCGCCGACCCGAAACCGGTCTGTCTTTTGAAAGATTTCGGCGAGAGTTCGGTCGATCTCGAAGTGCGGTTCTGGATCAACGATCCCATGAACGGGCGCGCCAACGTGACCAGCCAGCTGCTTTTGGGAATCTGGGACCGTTTCCACGAACACGGGATCGAGATTCCCTATCCGCAACGGGATCTCCACTTCCGGTCGTCGGGCATCGGGGAGTTGGGCGAAGACAAGCGGCCCGAGCCGGAGACGCCGGAAGACTAGACCGTTGGACCGCCGGCGCCGACCTTTAGGTCCGCCGCCACTTCGTGCCCTCGGGGCCGTCTTCGAGCATGATACCGGCCGTCGTCAGTTCGTCGCGGATTCGGTCCGCGGTCGCGAAATCCCTGTCCGCGCGCGCGGCATTGCGGTCCGCGATCATCGCCTCGATCGCCGCCGCGTCCAGACCGTCGCCCGTATCGGTGCCTGCGAACCATGTTTCCGGATCTTCGCCGAGCAGCCCCATCAGCGCGCCCGAGGCGATCAGCGAGCCCTTCAGTGCCGAGCGTTCCGCTTCGTCCGTTGAGACGTTTGCGCGCCGTGCGACTTCGAACAGGGCCGCAAGCGCCCTCGGCGTATTGAGATCGTCTTCCAGCGCTACCAGGAAATCCGGGTTCGGTGCTTCGCCGGACGGCTCGACGTCGGCGAGATTGCGTAGAGCGCCGTAGAGCCGATCAAGCATTCGGCGCGCGTGGGCGAGGCCGTCGTCCGACCAGTCGAGCGGCTGACGGTAATGCGCATTGAGCAAAGCTAGACGGATTGCCTCGCCGGGCGCTGCGTTCAGCAACTCGTTGACTAGCAGCACGTTTCCGATCGATTTCGACATCTTCTCGCGATCGACGTTTACGAAACCGTTGTGCAGCCAGTAGCGCACGAATGTCTCGCCGCCGTGCGCGCAGGTCGACTGCGCTATCTCGTTCTCGTGATGCGGAAATACAAGGTCGACGCCGCCGCCGTGAATGTCGATGGTGCGGCCGAGATGCTTCTCGATCATGCAGGAGCATTCGAGATGCCAGCCGGGGCGTCCGCGGCCCCACGGGCTGTCCCAGCCCGGCAGGTCCGGCGTCGACGGTTTCCATAGCACGAAATCCGCAGGATCCCGTTTGTAGGGAGCGACCTCGACGCGGGCGCCGGCGATCATCTCTTCGCGGTCGCGTTTCGACAGGCGTCCGTAATCGGCGTAGGTCGGCACGTTGAACAGGACGTGCCCCTCGGCCGCGTAGGCGTGTCCGTTGTCGATGAGCGTCTGCATCATCGCGATCATCTCGGGGATGTGATCGGTCGCATGCGGCTCGATATCCGGCGGCGCAACGCCGAGCGCCGCCATGTCGTCGTGATAGATCGCCTTGAACTTCTCCGTAATCCGGCCGATCTCGACGCCTTGTTCCTTCGCTGCCGCATTGATCTTGTCGTCGACGTCGGTGATGTTCCGGGCGTAGACGACAGTCGGATACAGATGCCGCAACAGCCGGACCAGCACGTCGAAAACCACGGCGGGGCGGGCGTTGCCGATATGCGCGAAGGAGTAGACCGTCGGGCCGCAAACGTACATTGTGACGCGGGACGGGTCGGCGGGAACGAATTCCTCCTTCGTCCGGCTCAGCGTATTATGAAGATACAGCGCCATGGAGCGACGAACATAAGGGCTCGCGTCCGGTTGTCTACCGGTAAACGCGGCCGGGAAGGGGAGAATGAGCGTCTACCGGAATTTCGATCAGAAGGCGCTGGATGCGCAGTACGATTTGCGGCCGATCTGGCCCGACGTGCCGGATGTCGTGGCGTTCCGGGAAAACGAAAGCGCTCGGGTAAGGGGGCGGATTCCCGGACGGCTCGACATCGCATACGGCGACACGCCGAAGGAGAAGCTCGACGTCTTTCCGCCGGCAGACGGGCGTTCGAACGCTCCCGGGCTGATCTATATCCACGGCGGCTACTGGCAGCTTTCGGACAAGAACGACACGACCTACATCGCACCCGCTTTCCTCGATGCGGGGGTCGCCTTCGTCACGTTGAACTATACGCTTGCTCCCGATGCGGACATGGACAGGATCGTCGACGAATGCCGCCGCGCCGTAGCGTGGGTCTGGGCCAATGCTGACGACATCGGCGTCGACCGGAACCGGCTTTACGTGGCGGGGCATTCGGCCGGCGGACACCTGACTGCGATGATGCTGGCGACGGACTGGCGCTCGGTCGACGAGCGGTTGCCGAAGATGCCGTTCAGGGGTGCCTGCGCGCTGTCAGGCCTTTACGATCTCGAGCCGATCCGCCTCAGCTTCCTGAACCGGGTGCTGTCGCTGGACGAGCCGCAGGCGGCGCGAAACAGCCCGCTCTATCTCGACCCCGCGGTGGATGTGCCGCTGCTGCTGTCGGTCGGAGAGATCGAAACGGACGAATTTCAGCGCCACCAGACAGAACTGTTTGCGGCCTGGACCGCGAAGGGGCTGGAAGTCGAGGAGATCGCCGCGCCGGGCTGCCACCATTATACGATCGTCGGTCACTTCGGGGATCCGGCGAGCGATCTTCACAAGGCGATGCTATCGTTGATGCGCGGAGACTGACGGGAGGACGACATGGCAACGACGCTCGGGTTCGAAATACGCCCGCTGGAGGCGCCGCTGGGCGCCGAGATTACGGGTCTCGATCTGCGGGATACGCTCGACGGGAAATCCCGGGAATCCATCTTGCAGGCCTGGTACGACCATCAGGTGCTGGTGTTCCGCGACCAATCGCTGACGCCGCGCGATCAGGTCGCCTTTACGGCCCAGCTCGGCGAGCCTGGCAGCCCGCGCATGCCGCAGCGCGCGGCGCTGGAGAACCTGAAGGATCTGCCGCCCGAAGTGATGCTGGTTTCCAACATCCGCGTAGACGGCAAGCCGCTCGGTCTGCCTCACGATGGCGAGATGTGGTTCCACAGCGACATGTGCTATGTCGAGAAGCCGCATACGGCCACCATGCTCTATGCGATCGAGCTTCCCTCGAGCGGCGGCGACACGCTCTTCGCCGACATGTATCGGGCCTACGAGAACCTGCGTCAGGAAACGCGGGAGCGCCTGGAAGGGCGG
>JAYQUR010000283.1:0-4904 GCA_038148075.1 Alphaproteobacteria bacterium
GAGTTAATGACCTGGACCCAGCGCGGCCTGACGGATGCGAACCTCATCGACAATATCGCACAGGCGGTGGAATCGGTGAGTTCGTCGGACGGCGATCTCGGAGACGCCAGGCTGGTCAGCAAGATCTGTTCCTATTTCGACCCCGAAGGACCGCTTCGTTTTCGCGAACTCGTGGTGATGCCCGACGGAATCGGCTATGCGTTGGCGAACGCGGTCGAACAGGACAACAAACCGGTGATCGCGATCGTCTCCGAGCTTATCCAGAAATCGATCGCGTTCGAGTGGTTCGAGGAAAAAATCCTCTACGGACGTAGCGATCTCACGCTGGAAGCCAAGAATTTCAAGCGGCTGCAGCAGTTCCTGCGCCATTCCGGGCCCGGTTACGGGATCGAACGGGTTTTGTACGAAATGAACCCGTTTCTGCCGTGTCGCAGCGACATGCTCAAGAACGCCTACGTCTATTCGATGCGGGATCTGCTCCCCGCGCTCGACGAGATCGTCGCGAAACAAGGCCGGCTGCCGATTCTCGTGGACCGGCACGTCGCGTCGTTCATTGAGTGCCGCATCGGCGGTTCCGCCGAAACGCAGCTTGCCGCGCTGGAACATTCCACCGGCGCCTCGGTGAGCGCAAAGATCGGAATGACCGGCCTCCTCGCCCGGGTGCAGAAGGAATATCCCAATCAGCTCGTGCCGCACCTCACCGCATGGCTCGCCGACGAGCTGGCGCCGGCTGCGACGCGTTTTCACAGTCGTTCTACGCGCAAAAAAGTGGAGAACATGCTCGATCAGGCGGCGACGACCGGGAACATCATGGAGCTTCACCACGTCCTGTCGAACCGAAACGCGATCAAGAAGGACGAACGCGACAGCAAGCAGGCCAAACGCGAATACAACGAAGCGGTACGGGAGATCAAAAGACTCGAATCGTCCGAGTTCCAGGAAGAGGTCAAGAGGACCGGTTGGCGGATCGCGGCCACCATCAGCGTCGGCATATCACTGCTGACGTCGGTCGCCGCGTTCAGCTGGTAGCGCCCCCGACGGTCGGTTCACGAGGCAACGGAAGCAGATGACGCCATGGCAAAGATGAAAGTCAAAGGTCGCCCGAGAAAACGCGCCAGCAAGTCCAACGCGCTGTTTCTCGTGTGCGGCGTGCTCGGGATCATCGTTGCCGCGCTGCCGACGGTAATCGTGATCTGCGTCGGCATGATCCCGACGGCGGTCGCCTATATCATCGACCTGACGCCCGGCCGCTACGCGACCCGTTGCGTTGCCGGCCTGAACGTCGCCGGCGTCGTCCCGTTCCTCGAAAAGCTCTGGATGTCGGGGAACGACATGTATTCGGCGATCGCGATCGTCACGGACGTTTTCGCGTGGCTATCGTTCTACGTCGCCTCGGGCATCGGATGGCTGATGTTCCTCGGATTGCCGGGCATGGTCGCGTCGTTCAAGACCTACAATGCGAAGCGCAAGGCGAACCATCTGCGCGAGCGCCTCGAAGTGTTGAAGGAAGAATGGGGCGAGGAGGTCACCGGCAATCCGCAGGAAGCCGCCGATGCGCTTCGCGCCGAGCTCGAAAACGCGGCCGCCCCCGAAGGCGGCAAGCAGCCGTCGCCGGCGTAAACCGTATCGCGCGCCTCAGGCGTCGCCGTCGGCAACCCTCCTGAGCCCTTCCTCGTCGAGGATCGCGATCCGGCCGCGCGAGACCTCGACCAGTCCCGCCTGTTCCCATTCGCCGAGCTGACGATTGACGTTCTCGCGCGACAGATTGACGTAGTTGCCGAGATCTCCCTGGCTCAGCCGGAATCCCAGCGACAACGCGCCGTCTTCCCGGACCCCGTGCTCCTCGAGCAGTCGCAGGACGCCGCGGGCCAGCTTCTGACCCATCGGTACGGCGGCGCCGTCGCTGACCAGTGCGTTGGTCCGGCGCAGCTTGTCGCAGAGCATCTCGATGATCCGGAGGGCCGCGGACGGGTTCTTCTCCAGAAACGGCAGCACGAACCGGCGCTGCAGGACGATCGCCTCGACCGCGTCGATGGCGACGACGTCGGCGGTGCGCGGCTTGCCGTCGAACAGGGCGATTTCGCCGATCATGGCGCCGGGGCCGAGATAGTCGAGTACGACTTCGCGGCCGGTCGAGGAGCGGACGCAGACCTTCAGCGTTCCCGCCATGACGATCATCATGCTGTCCCCGGGATCGTCCGCCTTTACCAGTGCTTGGCCCCGCTTGAGCCGTTTGACGACGGCGAAGTCCAGAAATTCCTTTAGTTCCGCCGTCGACAGTAGCCCGAGCACCGAGTCGGCCGGCAGGGTTTCAAGCACTCTTTCCGTCAGATCGGCGGCCTTGTTCACGCCGCCCTCCCGTCCATGGCCGGAGCTCAGCCGCTCAGCGCCGATTCCCGCTCGATGCGGTTCTCGATGGCGGCCGAGCGGATCGCTTTCTGCAGCTTCTCGAACGCCCGTACCTCGATCTGGCGGACGCGCTCGCGCGAGATGCCGTATTCCTGGCTGAGCTCCTCCAGCGTGACCGGTTCTTCCTGGAGCCGCCGGGCCGCGATGATCTTGCGTTCGCGCTCGTTCAGGACCGACAGGGCGTCGGCGAGCATCTGCCGGCGTTGTTCCATTTCCTCCTGATCGGCGAGGAGGGTTTCCTGATTGTCGGAGTCGTCGACCAGCCAATCCTGCCATTCGCCCTCGGAATCGGCGCGCAGCGGCGCGTTCAGCGAATTGTCCGGCCCGGCCATACGCCGGTTCATGCTGATCACGTCTTCTTCGCTGACGTCCAGCGTCGTCGCGATCTTCTCGACGTTCTCCGGCGTCATGTCGCCTTCCTCGAGCGCCTTGATCTCGCCCTTCATGCGCCGGAGGTTGAAGAAAAGCTTCTTCTGCGCGGCGGTCGTGCCGATTTTCACCAGCGACCACGAGCGCAGGATGTATTCCTGGATCGACGCCTTAATCCACCACATCGCGTAGGTGGCGAGACGGAAACCCTTCTCGGGCTCGAAGCGTTTGACGGCCTGCATCAGGCCGACGTTGCCCTCTGAAATAATCTCGCCCATCGGCAAGCCGTAGCCGCGATAGCCCATCGCGATCTTGGCGACGAGCCGCAGGTGGCTCGTCACCATCTGCGCGGCGGCGTCCGAATCCTCGTGTTCCTTCCACCGCTTGGCCAGCATGTATTCCTCTTCCGGTTCGAGAACCGGAAACTTGCGGATATCCTGCAGGTAGCGGGAAAGATTGCTCTCAGGCGTCAGGTTCGGAACGGAAGGAGGATTGCCAGCCATTGG
Source organism: Alphaproteobacteria bacterium (assembly GCA_038148075.1). Lineage (GTDB taxonomy): Bacteria > Pseudomonadota > Alphaproteobacteria > MPNO01 > UBA830 > JAYQUR01. Next base: position 3,285 of record JAYQUR010000283.1, read on the forward strand.
ATCCCGTGGAGTGTTGTTATCGGAGCGTTCGGTCGCGGCGGACATGCCCGTCCGGTACCGAGCGCTCGCGGTTCCATCAAGAGGTAATCACGCCAAAGGTTAATTTCCAGTACACGATAGAAAATGCCTCAATTCCGCCATATTTTCCGGCAAATCGCTTTCGAAGATCAGTTTTTCGCCCGAGTCCGGGTGGACGAAGCCCAGAATCCGGGCGTGCAGTGCCTGCCCCGGCAAATCCCGGATCCGATCCAGCGCATCGGGCGTCAGCTTGCCCTTCCGGCCCCGGGTCGCGCCGCCGCCATAGACGGGATCGCCCATCACCGCATGGCCGATATGCGCCATGTGCACCCGGATCTGGTGGGTCCGTCCGGTGGCGAGGCGGCATTCGACAAGTGCCGCCGCATCGCCGAACGCTTCCAGCGTCCGGTAGCGGGTGAGCGCCGGTTTGCCGCCGGTCGTGCGCACCGCCATTTTCTTCCGGTTGCGGGGGCTGCGGCCGATATTGCCCTCGACCTCGCCGCTGGACGGGCGCGGCGCCCCCCAGACCAGCGCGGCATAGGCCCGGTCCACGGCGCGCGACGAGAACTGATCGGTCAGCGCCTCGTGGGCCGCCGCAGTCTTGGCGCAGACCATCAGGCCGCTCGTGTCCTTGTCGAGGCGATGGACGATGCCCGGGCGGCGTTCGCCGCCGATCCCGGTCAGGCTGTCGCTGCAATGCGCAATCAGCGCGTTGACCAGCGTGCCGGTCGGATTGCCCGGCGCCGGATGGACGACGAGGCCTGCCGGCTTGTCGATCACGATCAGGTGCGCGTCCTCGTAGACCACATCGAGCGGGATCGCTTCGCCCTGGGGACGCGGTTCCGCCGGCGCCGGAACGGTCACCCTGAACGTGTCGCCCGGTTTGACCCGGTAGGAGGGCTCGATTATCGTCGCGCCGCTTCCGGCGTCGGCAACGCAGCCGTCCTCGATCAGGCGCTTCAGGAACGAGCGCGAGCGCCCGTCGAACGCGGCGGCGAGCACGCGGTCGAGCCGCTCGCCGGCGGCCCCCTCCGGGGCGGCGATGTCGACCGTTTCGGCCGAAACGGATAACTGGGTCGGGCTGTCGGCCATGCCGGAGCCTATCACAATCGGGCGGCATCCGGGCCTCCCGCGGCAGGAAGAGGATCGAAGATCGATGCGTGCACTCAAGGCCCTGGTGATCGGCATGGGCGTTCTGATCGTCGCCGGTCTCGTCGTTCTGGCGTACGCCATCGTCGACAAGGCGGGAAAGCCGGAGGCGGCGTCCGTCGCGCAGTCCTCGATCTTTATCCCCAAGGGTGCGGAAATCGCCGAAACGGCGCTCGGCGAGGGGCGCATCGCGCTGCGGCTGACGCTCGCCGACGGCAGCGGCCGGTTGATCCTGATCGACGCCGCCACGGGACGCGTCACCGGCACGATTGAGCTGAAAAGGCAGCCCTGAGCGATCCCGGAAACCGCCGTGCCGCCGCGCTTGCAACGCAGCCCCGAATCCCCTACAACACCGCTCCTTCGCAGTCTTGCGCCATGTCCCCTTCGTCTAGTGGCCTAGGACATCGCCCTCTCACGGCGAAAACAGGGGTTCGAGTCCCCTAGGGGACGCCA
>JAYQUR010000284.1:0-4889 GCA_038148075.1 Alphaproteobacteria bacterium
GGTTCGATCCGATCCTGCGGAAATTCGCGAACTCGTTGCCGTCGGTGACGCTGCGCTACGGCTGCCGACTGGAGTCGTTCGAGGAGACGACGGATGGCGTAACCGCCGCCGTCGAAGGGGGCGAAACGGTCCGCGCGAAATATCTCGTCGGCTGCGACGGGGCCGGCAGCCTCGTCCGGCGCGCCCTCGGCATTCCCCTCGAAGGCGAGGGCACGCTGGGCACCGCCATCAACATGTTCTTCCGCACGCCCGACCTGCTCGGCGACTGCGGCAAGGAGCCGGGCACGTTCTTCATTCCGGTCGACGAGGACGGCGCGTGGTGCAATCTCCGCATCATCGAGCCGCAGAGCGGCCTGTGGCGCATGATGATCAACGAGGCCGACGACGACACCACGGCCGAGACGGTCGACCGCGCGGCGTATCTGCGCCGGGGCATCGGCCGCGACATCGACGTCGATTGGGTCGACGTGAATATCTGGCGGCGCCAGAGCGTGCTCGCCGCTTCCTACGGCAAGGGCCGGGTGTTCCTCGCCGGCGATGCGGTGCATCAGGTCTCGCCGACCGGCGCGATGGGCATGAACACCGGGCTCGGCGATGCGGTCGATCTCGGCTGGAAGCTGGCGGCGGTGCTGCAGGGTTGGGGCGGCGCAGCCCTGCTCGACAGCTATGACGCCGAACGGCGGCCCGTCGGCGGGCGCGCCGTCGAGCATGCGACCGGCTTCCATTTCCTGCAGTTCGGCTGGGGCGAGGGGCTGGGGCGGCTCGAAGAGGAGAGCGAATCCGCCGCCGCGCTGCGCCGGGAGGTCGGCGACATGCTGATCGGCCATGTCGGGCGTGAGTTCCGCACCGTCGGACTTCAATTGGGATATCGCTACGAGGACTCGCCTATCTGCGTGCCCGACGGCACCGACCCCGTCGACGACCCGCCGGATACCGTCATCCCGTCGGCACGTCCCGGCGCTCGGGCGCCGCATGCGTGGCTGGATGAGAACGGATCGATCCTCGACCTGTTCGGTACGGGCTTCACGCTGCTGACTTTCGGCGACGTCGACACAACGGAGATGGAGACGGCGGCGGCCGATCGCGGCGTGCCGCTGACGGTCGCCGAAATCGACGACGCGGACGTTCGCGACCTCTACGGAGCCGATCTGGTTCTAGTAAGGCCCGACGGCCACGTTGCCTGGCGGAGCGATGAGGCAAGCGGTGTGGGGGCTGTTCTGGATCGGGTGCGGGGCGCCGATTAAACGCGACTTTAAACGCCTTGAAGACCAGGCCATGCTTGGCGGATGCGGTCTGCCTTCCGCCTCGGTGTTATTTTCAGTGTCGACGAAATTGTTTGTGCCTGCGGCAGTAATGTTAAATACTTGCTTCGTCGAAAGGCCGTGAAATTGTTCGTCGGGGGGGCGAATATTCATTCGACGCTGTGCGAACCCCGAGCTTGATGCCGCCTGCTTCGGTCGCTTTTTGAGAACAGACCTTTGCTGAAGAGACGTTGACGGTCGGCCGCCACGCGCGGTCGAAGGTTGACGATTCGGGTAGGTCCTTGCGGATCGGCATGCCACGCCGAAAGACCGGAAACGGTCTGCATAACCGAAAGGACCATTTAACATGCTCAGCTTCAAGTCACTTGCAGTACGTAGGCTTCAGGGGATCCTGACCGCCGCCGCCCTGTCGGCCGCGGCGTCAGCCGCTCCCATCGTAACGCCGACCGGGCTCAACGTCGGCGATCAGTACCGCCTCGCCTTCGTAACCAGTACGGCGCGGTCCGCCACGGCCCAGTTCATCGAGGACTACAACAACTTCGTGACGAACGCGGCGAACACCCAGACGGCGCTCTCGGCTCTCGGAACGACGTGGACGGCGATCGCTTCGGAGTATTTCCGGGGGATAGCTGCGCGGGACAATACCGGCACCAACCCGGGCGTCTCCGCCGGCGTACCGATTTTCCTGCTCGACGGTACGACGAAAGTCGCCGATTCAAACGCCGACCTGTGGGACGGGTCGATCGATGCCGCGATAAACCGGGACGAATCCGGTGCGATCGTGGTAGACGGGACCAAGATCTGGACAGGGACGTCGTCTGCCGGCACGCCGGATAACGGGCTGGCCGAGCCGACTTTTTCCATTGTTACCGGCAGAGTCGGGGTGCTCGGTCCCGGATGGATCGACTTTGCGCAAGATACCTTCCCGCCGGATGCGCTCCAGTTCTATGCTTTGTCAGGGATACTGACCGTCGAGGCGGCGAGCCCCGCTCCCGAGCCCGCCCCCCTCGCTCTCATGGTCATCGCGCTCGCCGGACTCGGATGGGCGAGGCGCCGGCCGCGACGGAAAGCCTAGAAGCAGGCGCTTCGAGCGACGGCGGTCCTTCGGGGCCGCCGTTGCGCATTGGACCGGTTGCCTTCCCCGGTTGATCCAGGTCGCCCGGCGGCACGAGCTGGTCGCGGACCGCACCATCGGGTCCGCCGCGGCCCGGCACTATTCGTTCATGGGCGCGACGCCGCCCGCCGCGATGGAGCCGGTGGCCCGCGATCTGGCAGGGCTCCTCAAACAGGACAGGGTCGACGCGGTCCTCCTGGTCCCCGTCTGACCCCAATGCACGCGCGCCGCTGACGGTCGCCACTATCGACAGCGAGGAAGCGGGCGCGCTGTACGAACGTCCGCTCGTCCTCGTCCGCCCGGACGGGCATGTCGCCTGGCGCGGCGACGACGCGGGCGAAGCGGGCGCGGTTCTCGATCGGGCGCGGGGCGCCTGAGGCCCGGTCCGCCAGCGTATTCGCTGCCTATTTCGTGTGCCGCAACTCGGGGTGGAGGCTTTTCCCGAGGATGTGGTCGCTCCGTCCGATGACATGGTTGCTCGCGCCGACGATCAAAGGATCGGGGCCGTGCACGATTCGCGTGTCCTTGTCGGGGTAGGGCAGCGACGACAGGAAGTGCTGCACGCAGTTCAGCCGCGCGCGTTTCTTTTCGTCCGACTTGACGATGGTCCAGGGAGCGTCCGCCGTGTCCGTGTTGAAGAACATGGCTTCCTTGGCTTCCGTGTAGTCGTCCCACTTGTCGAGCGAAGCGAGGTCGATGGGAGACAGTTTCCACTGCTTGAGCGGATCGCTCTGGCGCGCCTTGAAGCGCCGACGCTGCTCCTCGCGGGTCACCGAGAACCAGTATTTGAAAAGCCAGATGCCGCTGCGGGCCAGCATGCGTTCGAGTTCGGGCGCCTGGCGCATGAATTCCAGATATTCGTTCGGCGTGCAGAAGCCCATGACGCGGTCGACGCCCGCGCGGTTGTACCAGGACCGGTCGAAGAAAACCATTTCGCCGGCGGAGGGAAGGTGCTCGATATAGCGCTGGAAGAACCACTGCGTCCGTTCGCGTTCGCTCGGCTTGGGCAGAGCCACGACCCGCGCCGCGCGTGGATTGAGATGCTCCATGAAGCGCTTGATGGTGCCGCCCTTGCCGGCCGCATCGCGCCCCTCGAACAGGATCACGATCTTCTGTCCTGCGCTCTCGACCCAACGCTGCGCCTTCAGCAATTCCGTCTGTAGCTCGGCCTTGTGTTTCTCGTAGGCAGGCCGCTTGATTTTCGTCGTGTAGGGGTAGGCGCCCGTTTCGAACGCCCGCCGGATCGCTTCCGGGTCGTGGCGCATCTCGGCGATCTCATGACTACGGTTTTCTTCCTTTCCGCGCGGTTTGCCGCCGTTCGCGGCCTTCGCGTTCGGCGACGACGCGTCGCCGCCGTTCGGCCGGTTCGGGCCGGCGGCCGACGCCGTATCGTCCGCTCCGTCGTTGCGGCCGGGGCTTTTCGCTGCGCTCCGGGCGAACTTATCCGTCTTCGTTTGCGGCTGCTGCGCGCCGTTTTTCGTCTTCGACATGTCCGTCTCCCCTTTGTTTCAGCGGTTCGGTTTATTGTTGGCGACCGGCATCGGTTATCCAATGCCGGACGCTCTGGATTTCCCGAAGCAGTCCCGCCGGGCAACCGTCGGTTGCCCGCTAACTCAGATGTAGGGAACGTTGTCGGCAACGCTATGGCCACGGACAATTTGTCGCAAAATGCGGCCATTCCGAGCCTGGCCGCAGGTCCGGCGTGATGGTGGTGAGTAACCCGCCGTGCGCGGCGGCGATGTGGCGTCAGCTGTAGAGCCGCGCCTCGCTGTCGTCGAGTGCGTAGGTATGGCGCGCGACGCGGTCCAGCAGCTGAGCCTCGAGCCGGAGGACGATCGGCGGCTCGTCGCTGGCGGAACCGGTGGTATGGATCTCGCCCGGCAGGAAGAATGCGATGTCGCCCTCGTGCTGGACGAACCGGTCGCCGGGCTTGAGTTCGGGCGACATCAGGTCGCCATCCTCGTTATAGGCCCAATTGTATTTGGTCTGTTCGATGGCGCCCTTGTAGACGCCGTAGACGACGAAGGACGCGCCGTGGTCGTGCGCCCGTGCGCCCCCGGTCGCCTTGCCGCGGGGCGTGAGCGACGTCATCAGGCAGAACCCCGGGCCGGGATGGCCGTATTCGTCGTCGATGTGAAGGTCGATGCGGCCCGGCTTGCCGCCGCCCCGCTCCTTGATTTCGTCGAGCAGCCCCGGCGACGACAGCAGCGTCTTCATCTCCGTCGCGATCCCGCGCGCTTGCGATCGCGCGTCGGGCGTGTTGGCGAAGACATCCCTCACGGCTTCCACAAATTGATCGATCGCACCCATCTTGCATTTCTCCAATTTCAGTAGCGGCAGCTTCGCCCCGGCGTTCGTTGCCGCGCCTTGCATATCGAGTGTGACTCCGGTCGCATCGGCGCGCAACCGCGGACGCCCTAGGACGGCACCGGCACCCGGTGCATCTTCATCGCCATCGCGACCGCCGAGTAGTAGCCGAGCAGCGCCAGCACCTCGGCGAGCCCGTCGCGGCC
>JAYQUR010000285.1:0-423 GCA_038148075.1 Alphaproteobacteria bacterium
CGGACGCTCCTTCCGACCAGGGCGACCATCGGCCGCGACGTCTCGTACGCCTTGTCGATGGCGCCCGGCAGCGCCGCGACGTCTTCCGATCCCTCGATCAGAATATGGTCGATGTCCATCGCGTCGAGGATCGGTTCGATGATGCGCACCCCGAAACTCGCCGACTCGGCCGGGGATCTGTCCGGTTCCTTGCCGAGCAGGCCGACGATCATGCAGATCGGCTGTTCGTAGTCGCAGCCGACGGCGCGGATGTTGTTGAGCGAATCCATCAGACCCGTCTGCTGCATCAGCAGGACGGCGCGCTTCTCGCAATAACCGAGCGCCGCGCAGATCGAGACGCCCTCGTCCTCCTTGCTGAGCCGGATCAGCTCCAGCTCGCCGTCTTTCGACAGGGGCCAGAGCAGACCCGCGCTGGTCGTCAGG
>JAYQUR010000285.1:433-4886 GCA_038148075.1 Alphaproteobacteria bacterium
TCAGGTCGGGCAGGGCGCAGACATGGCGGACGCCCGCCTGCTTTATCGCGGCGATGATCTCGGCACCGCGCGGACCCTCGGGCGCCGCCATGCGTTATGCCGCGATCGACAGTTCGGTGAGGAAGGCCGCCAGGGCGATGTTGAAGTCTTCCTCGTTCTCGATGTTCGAGATGTGTCCCGCCCGGGCGATGATGTCGTGACGGCAGTTGGGGATCGTATGCGCTGCTTCCGCCAGCACTTCCGGCGGTGCGCCCTTGTCCTTTTCGCCGCCGATGATGAGCGTCGGCACGTCGATCTCGCCCAGTCGAGAGCCGAAGGCGAGGCGCTTGAGCGCTTCGCAGCAGCCTTCATGGCCGACCGGGTTGGTCGTGCGCAGCATGTTGCGGACCTTGTCGAGATAGGCCGGGTTCGCGGCGACCGTCTCCGGCGTGAACCAGCGTTCGATGGTCGGCTCGACCACGCCTTCCATGCCGCCGGTCTTGCGGACGGTGTCGATCCGGTATTGGAAATAGGCGGCGTAGTCCGGCGGCGCATCGGGACGCGAATCGCACGCCGTCAGGGAGATCAGCCGGTCGCCGTGGTTCTGCGCCATGCCGTAGCCCAGCATGCCGCCGATCGACAGGCCGATCCAGTGGGTTTCGCCGATCTCGAAGTGATCCAGCAGCGCAATTGCGTCCTTCATCAGGTCGTCGAAGGAATAGGGCCCCTCCGGCGCATCCGACTGGCCATGGCCGCGATGGTCGTAGCGCAGAATACGGAACCGGTCTTTCAGCAAGTCGACCTGCGAGTCCCACAGGTGGAGATTGTTGCCGAGCGCGTGGCTGAACGTGATCCACGGCGCGCCTTCCCTGCCTTCCACTTCGCAATTGAGCGAGAATCCCCCGACATCGACTTTCATGATTTCCCTCCCGGTCGTCCCGTTAATTCAGTCTCCGAAAACTATCAGCCCGAGTTCCGTGCGTACAGGGACGGGGTGTCGCGGGGAAGCGCGCCGGAAACGCGAAAAATCAGACGGTTTCGCCCGCGAAATCGCGTCCGCCGTTGATCTCGGCGAGGAACGGCTCGGCGAAATCGCGAAGTTTCGACGCACCGACGCCGTGCATATCGGCGAAATCGTCGGTGGTCTGCGGCCGGCGTTTCGCCATGTCGATCAGCGATTTGTCGCCGAAGACCACGTAGGCCGGCACGCCGCGCGCCTTGGCGATCTCGAGCCGCAGCGCACGCAGCCGGTTGAGAAGTTCGATGTCGCCGTCCGACAGGTCGCCCGCCTCGGCAAGATCCTTGCGCCGTCGCGCCGCCGCCGGCGATTTCTTCGTCGTGTCCGGGCGGTAGCGGAAGGCTTCTGCGCCGCGCAGGAGTTCTGCACCCTTGGGCGTCAGTTTCAGCCCGCCGTATCCCTGGACGTCGAGCGACAGAAAGCCCGCGGCGACGAGCTGGCGGATGATCGACTGCCACTCGTTCTTGCGCATCGCCGCGCCCGTGCCGAACACCGGCAGATTGTCGTGGCCGGCCTTCTCGATCTTCTCCGTCCGGCTGCCGCGCAGGATGTCGATGATGTGCGCCGCGCCGTAGAGTTGGCCGGTTCGCTCGATGGCGGTCAGCACGCTCGTCGCGAGGTCGGTTCCGTCCAGCATTTCGACCGGGTCGAGGCAGACGTCGCAATTGCCGCACGGCTCGATCCGCTCGCCGAAATATTCCAGCAGCGACCGGCGGCGGCATTCCGGCGCCTCGCAGTAGGCGACCAGCGCGTCGAGGCGCTTGTGTTCGCGGCGCTTGCGGTCCGGTCCCGAGTCCTCGTCCTCGATGAAGACGCGGCGCATGCGGATATCCTGCAGGCCGTAGACCATGTGCGCCTCCGCCGCCGCCCCGTCGCGCCCGGCACGGCCGATCTCCTGGTAATAGGCTTCGATGCTGCCGGGCAGATCGACATGCAGGACATACCGCACGTCCGACTTGTCGATCCCCATGCCGAAGGCGATCGTTGCGACGACCACGACGCCCGGATCGGTCATGAAGGCGTTCTGGTTGGCTTCGCGCAGGCCCTTGTCCATGCCTGCGTGGTAAGGCAGTGCGTTGACGCCATTGTCGCGCAGCCAGGCGGCGGCTTCTTCGGTCTTCTTGCGCGACAGGCAGTACACGATCCCGCTTTCGCCCGCGTGGCGCTCGACGAATTCGCTCATCTGCTTCTTCCAGTCGCGCTTCATCTCGACCGACAGCTTGATGTTCGGGCGGTCGAAGCCGAGCACGACGGTTTCCGCGGCACCGTCGAACAGCTTGGCGGCGATGTCGTCGCGGGTGACGGCGTCGGCGGTGGCGGTCAGCGCGGCAATGGGGACGCCCGGAAAGACCTCGCGCAGCGATCCCAGCATTTCGTATTCGGGCCGGAAGGCAGGCCCCCATTGCGAGATGCAGTGCGCCTCATCGACGGCGATCAGAGACAGGTCGAGCTTCGCCAGCGCCGCCAGCATGCGGTCGGTCATGAGCCGTTCGGGCGCCATGTAGAGGAGGCGCAATTCTCCCGCGGCGGCCCGGCGCCAGACGGCGACGTTGTCCTCGCGGGACTTGGCGGAATTGATGGTGTCGGCGGCGACGCCCGCGAGCTTGAGCGCCGCGACCTGGTCCTGCATCAGCGCGACCAGCGGCGAGACCACGATCGTCAGCCCGCCCATCGCCAGCGCCGGCACCTGGAAGCACAGCGACTTGCCCGATCCCGTCGGCATCACGGTCAGCACGTTGCGCCCCGCCAGCAGCGCGTCGACCACCTGTTCCTGACCGGGACGGAAGGCGTCGAAGCCGAACACGTCCTTGAGGATGCGGTGCTTGTCGTCGAAGGGGGCGGCGGGACCGGAAAGGGCGGTTGCAGTCATCGTCTCAGTTTAGCATTCGTCGCGATTCGGCATGCCGCTTCCGATGCCCCGACGACGATGCACCTTCTTTACGTTGCGGGGCTGTACCTGCGTTGCACGTTATGAGAGAAATTTATCTACGGAACCGCATGTAAAGTTCAGGTAACTCAAATAACGATAGACAGGGAGATTGTCCGGATGAAGTTCTCTTCTCGTGTAGTCAAAATACCATTGCTCCTCGGAGCGCTTCTGGTGTCGGCATGTTCGTCGATCGTCGACGGAACGACCCAGGAAATCCTCGTCAACACCAACCCCGACGGGGCGAGCTGCAACCTCATTCGCGAGAACATCACCGTCGCGCAGATCGTCAGCACGCCGGCGGCGACGACGATCGAGAAGACGAAGCATGACCTTCGCATCGAATGCACGAAGGACGGATTTCACAAGGCGGTCTATTTCAACAAGTCGGACGTTGCCGGAGCGACCTTCGGAAACATCATTCTAGGCGGCGGCATCGGCTGGGCGATCGATTCCGCCTCCGGCGCCGACAACAAATACACTTCGCCGGTCAACCTGACGCTCGTTCCGCTTTCGATGCCGGCCCCCGCGCCGGTTCATTCGAACCCGCCCGAGAAAAAGGAAGGCGAGGGCGCCCCGACCAGCTGACCCGCCGGCGGCGCCGGGCTCAACCCCGGAACGCCGATAGACCCGACAGATCGTCCGCGTCGAACAGCCCGTCGCAGAACGTCCGCAGCGCATCTGCGCGGCCGTCGGACCAGCCGGCGAAGGCGAGGTTGGCTCGGAACTTGGCTTCGAGCTCCGCCCGGCTCAGCGGCTCGCGGGCCCCGCCGCGGAGATGCGGCTGCTCGACCTCGCGGACGCTCCCGTCCCTGAGCGTCGCGCGGATGTGGCCGGTGTAGTTGGCCGGGTATTCGTTGGCGGGGTCGATCTCGTAGCCGATCTTCGCCGCAAGCGAGAGAATCTCGGCATCGCGAATGCGCGCCTCGGTGAACTGGGCGAGGCCCGCGGCCCGGTCTATCAGCCCGGCGGCGACGCAGAACGGGACGCTGAACTTCGCGGAATAGGGCGTCGATGGCGCGCGCTTCTCGGCCAGCACCTCCCACAGGCGGTGCACCGTGCCTTCGCCGACCTTGCAGGTGATGCTTTCGACATCGTCGGCCCGCAGCCCGTCGTCGGCGAGCCGGATCGCGCAGTCGATGAAGGGCTGGGCCATGGTGCCGCAGGCATAGGGCTTGAAGGCGATGTTGGCCGCGTGCCAAGTCTTGCCGAGCCCGCCGGTAAGGCGGTCGTAGTCGCGCTCGATCGCGGGATCCGCGAAGCCGAAGAAGAAGCCGTGCCGTCCCTCCATCACGGTGCGCGGCCCCATGAATCCCTCGCGTCCCAGCAACGCCGCGCGCAGACCGCTTTGTGCCGCCCATCCCGCGTGGATGCGCTTGGTCCAGCTTCCTTCGGCGAGATATTCGATGATGCCGCCCGCGAAGCTCGCCGCGACGCCGATGGCGTCGACCGTCTGTCTGGGCGCGAGCCGCAGCATCGTCGAGACGGCGGCGGCCGCGCCCAGCGCGCCGATCACGGCGGTCGGGTGG
>JAYQUR010000286.1:0-4867 GCA_038148075.1 Alphaproteobacteria bacterium
ACGCGCCGAACTCCGCCCGGATCGACGGGAAGCTCGGAAGGTACATGTCGATCGACAGCGGCGCCAACCCGGCGATCAAGCCGAGGCAGATGACAAGCGGCCAGTGCGACGCTGCCGCATCGCCGGAAGACTGTCGGCCTATGGGTTCAGGTTTGCGTGACATGAGTTGGTCTGGGGTACCTCAGCCGGCTACATCGCACGCCATCGCGAGCCTGTCTATCCGACAAAACGAGCGTCATCCCGACCCGGCGCGCGGGCAAGGGAGGAGACAGAAAAATCGTCGGATTTATTTACACTTTCGAGCCACGTAATCGACCAACCAACCCGTAAGTTGTTGAAAAAATAGAATAAGCAAAAACGGCACGAAAATTGCGTTGAACATGCGGAGGAATCAACCAAACCAGAAACAGCTCAAGAGGGGTAGGCTCAGTGCCAAATACCAAACTGAATTTCAAATTTTTGAAGGGGACCCTAAGCGCGGCGATCTTTGCCACGATATGTTTTGCCAGTCCGGCGAATGCGACAGTCGTGCTCGATCAAGCGAGCAACCCTAACGATTTCGTCAACTTTTTAGGTGCTAGTAGCAGTATTGGTCAGACCTTCACTGTCGGAACGACGGGAATCCTCGATCATATCGACGTTCACCTGAGAAAGCCCTTCGATAACGGACAAGAAGGTCCGCCCCCTACATATGATATACAGCTTTCGGTTCAAGCGCTTGCCGGCGGATTGCCGGATGGAACTGTCTTGGGTTCTGCAACTGTCAACGCAACGACATTTCCGGAAGCGCCTGCGGGTAGCAGCCCCTACACCACCTTCGACCTCAGCAGCTTCGGTATTAATGTGGCGTCCGGTGACGTTCTCGCCTTCGTACTGACCGGCCTGGGAGGCGCCGACCCCGCAGACTGGAATGTTTTTACATCCAGTAGCTCCGCCAACCCTTATGTTAGCGGCTCGAAGCTTAGTTATAACGGCAGCAGCTGGTCAGCAATCGGCGGCGATCTTGCATTCGAAACATTTGTCGATACGGCCTCAGGACCCGTTGAAGTACCGGAGCCCGCATCGCTAATGCTTCTGGGTCTGGGTGTCGCCGGGTTCCGTGCCCTGCGTCGCCGCAGAGCGATCATCTGACCCAACGTCTTTAGCGACAACAAATTCAAAGGGCGGTCCTTCGGGATCGCCCTTTTTCATGTGCGGTAATTTTTTATGTGGAGCAACGCCCCTCGTTTTGGACGAGCGGACTTGTCCTAACGGATTTAGTCCGCGCCCTGTCTGACTGCCAGTTCCGAACTTTTTTCCAGTCGTGACGCAACGTTCCGGAGAAGACGAAATTCGTCAGCCGAAAGCGGACCAAAAAAGGTGTCGTTCGCGCGCCGGATTTCCGGCGCAACGGATGCAAGCCGTTCTTCGCCCACCCCGGTTAACCTCAGAATGACGCCGCGACCGTCCTGGGGGTTGGGGCTTTTGGCGACCAGGCCTTCCCCCACGAGCTTGTTGACCTGCGCCGTGATGAAGGGTCCGCTGACATGCAGCCGCCCGGCGATCGTCCGGACCCCGACGCCGCCCTCTTCATCCTGCAAATGGGCAATTGCCATCAGGATGGCGTATTGCGGCCCGCTGACGCCGATTTCCCCCGCCAGCCGGTCCCGCACCTCCTGCATGCGCGCGCCGACCGTCAGCAGGTCGTAGACCATCCGCCGGAACGCCCGGTCGCGGCCGTCGGCGTCCAGCAATTCCCGCCGGGAAACGGAAGGCTTCGGAAATAAGTCGCTCATGCATCAAGGAAGGCGACGTTGGCCTTCAACGCTTCCTCGACGGGCACGTGCATCGCCTCATGGATGGAGTTGTACATCTTCCAGAACCCGACGACGCAGGCCAGCTCGACCACCTGCGGCGGCGTCATCGTCTCGGCCAGGCGGTCGAGAACCGCCCGGGGCACGTTCGAGTGGTCGACGGTCGCGGCACGCGCGTAGTCGATGGCCGCCTTCTCGGCCGGGTCCTCCGGGCTGTAGGCGGGATCGAGCAGCTTCAAGACGTCCTCGTCCGAAAAGTCCCAGCCTTCGCCGTCGCCGCCCGCGTCGGTCATCAGCGTATTGGTGTTGTGCGCGACGCAGTAGGCGCTCTTGTTCAGATAGCTGCAGATCGCGGAAATCCGTCGCTTGAGCCCGGCGTCGAGATGGCTCGACGGATCGCGCATCGCGGTGTTGTTGAGCTGGACCAGACACGCAAGCAGCTCCGGCTGGTGCATATAGAGTTTCAGCGCGTTGGGCATGAACCCCATGCGCTGTTCGTAAGCGGCGAGCGGCGCCTTGAGGCCTTCGGGCAACGCGTCGCGGTCGGCGTAGGGAATGAACGGCTTTTCCTCGGCCATCAGAGATAATCCTCCAGCTTTGCGCTTCCCCAGTTGAGCGGAAACGCCTCCTGAAAATCGGTTTCGCCCCGATGCGGTTTCGCTGTCGCGTCGATGCCGATCTTGCCGACGGTGCGCCACGGCGCGTGGCCGGGGATCGGCTCGCCCGACGGCTCGTAGAGCGAGCCGCGCGTACCCGGCACCACGAACATGTCGCGCGCGGGGTCGACACGCGTCGCGATGGCGCGATAGACGGCCCCCGGATCGTCGATATCGGTGTCGGGACTGACCGCAACGACCATCTTGGTGTTGAGCCACGGAGAGCCCATCGTCTGCATCAGCGCGTCGTTGACGAAGCCGGGCCGCGGATACTCTACCTGGATGATGCAGCTCACCGCCGCGCCCCACGGCGGGAAGCGGACGTCGTGCACTTTCAGACCGATCTCGCTGATCCGGTTGTAGAGGATCGCCTCGTGGCACAGCCTCGGCAGCGGCTGGTGATCGGTGTCCGGCACGGTCTGGTGGTTGCGATAGATCGGCTTGTCCCTGCGCATGGTGATCGCGGTCACCTTGATCGACGGGATATCCTGCTCCTTGGGCAGGAAGTAGCCGGTCGGGGCGTTGACGCCGCCGACGTGATGCGTGCGCGACAGGTCGATCAGCCCCTCGACGATGATCTCGGCGTGGGCGGGCACGGTCAGGTCGATCGTCTCGCACGGCACCATCTCGATATCCTGGTCCATGATCGTGCCGACCATTTCCATCTCGCCCCACATGTCCATGTGCATGCCGGAGAAGTTGGCCATAATCTCGTAGGCCGGGTGGACACCGAACACGATGGCGATCGGCATCTCCATGATGCCGCGCTCGCGGTACTTGTTCATGATGATATGGGTGTGCGGCGTCGCGAAGCTGACGACGCCCTCGCGCGGGCCGGTCGGTGTCGTGCCGGCGTGCGACGAATTGTAGAACCCCGTCTCGGGATCCTTCACGATGTTCATCGCGGAGATATACGGATTGCCCTCCTGTGCGGAGTGGATCGGCGCCGGCAACCTTGTCCAGTCGACCTCGTCTCCGACGAACTTCACCTCTTTCACGGGCCCCGTCGCCACATCGACCAGCCCCCGCGGCGGCTTGCGCAAGCGATGGGCGAGCGTCGGAAGATAGTCTTCCTTAGCCACGCCGAGCGCGCGGCATTGCGACCAGCGATGCTTGACGAGAATGTCGCAGATGCGGAAACCGGGGTGCTCGACGATGTTCTCGAAGAGGATAGGGCCTTCCGATTGCGCGGACAGCGCGCCGATATCGTCTATCGACACCGGCTTTTCGATTACCGTGAGGATGTCGGCGTTGGTTTCGAGATACCCCCGAAGATCGCGGTCGATCGGCCGGTTATGACCGATCGAGGGCGATGGGGACGTTCCGTCGACAGCCATGGCGAGCCTCCCGTTTGCCGCAACGATAGATAACTAGATTATCTATTCCTGCGGAACTGTCAAACGGAAGCCGGGCAGCCCGGCGCAGCCTACTCCGCCGCCTGCGCCTGCGCCTCGGCGCGCAAAAGCCGGTTCACCTTGTGACGGAACAGGCCGGCCGAAGCGTCGAGATCGAGACCGGTCTTCTTCCGCCCGGCATGCCGATCCTCCTCAGCTTGTACTGCCTGCAGAATCTCCTTGTCCTCGGCAAAGGCGATGCGGAACTGTTCGCTGATCTTCTCGCCGGCCGACGGATCGTCCGGCCGGAAATTGCGAACATGGAGCCAGCGGTCGATGGTGCGGGTCTCCGTGATCGGCGTCATGAAGTGACACGAGAACACCTGGATACGCCCCTCGCCGCCCTCCTCGTGCGTGCCGGTACCGGCCGCCACCGCGCCGAAATCGATGATGGAAACCGACGGCGTATACATCAGGTAGCGCTGCCACATGTCGACGCGCCCCTCATGGCCGCCGAAGGCGCTGACGAAGCCCGTCGGCTTCGAGTCGGGCGTCAGCCGCTCCGTCAGGACGCCCCACGACGTGTCCTCGAACGTCACCGGTGCGTTGATCTCGTCGGGGTTTCCGAGCGTCGACGGATGCACGTAGTTCACATGCGTCGGATCGCAGAGATTGTCGCACAGCAGCAGGTAGTTCGCCTCGACGTCGAGCGCGTCGCCATAGGCAACGCCCCAATCCGGTCGGTGGTATTCGGGAAGGTCGTAGACATCCGCGGTGTCGGCGCGCGCCGGATCGCCTGTCCAGATCCAGATCAGCCCCATGTTCTCGTGGACGGGATAGCTGCGGATACGGCAATCGGCCGGCGGTCCGTCCTGGGTCGGCGCGCCGACGCAACCGCCGTCGCCATCGAAGACCAGCCCGTGATAACCGCACTGGATATCGTCGCCCTTTACCCGGCCGAGCGATAACGGCAGGAAACGATGGGGGCAGAGATCTTCCGCCGCACGCACCTTTCCGTCGGCGCCGCGCCACAGGACGATATTCTCGCCCAGGACGGTCTGCGGAACCGGGCGGTCCTTAAGGT
>JAYQUR010000287.1:0-4803 GCA_038148075.1 Alphaproteobacteria bacterium
GCCCTATTCGTTTCGCGAAAACATTCGGCGCGGTTCAGTCGGATTCTTCCGGAATGCCCGTAATGCGTATACCCGTCCCCGGCGAGTTGTAGCGTCGGTTCATCCAGATCAACAGCGACGTCAGCGCTTCCGCGGCCGCTGCATTGTCGAGCGGACCCGCCTCGATCCCCCGGAGGCCCGCCGCATCGGCAAGCGCCACCGCCTCGGCGCGCGCCGCCGGATCGTCGCCCGCGATCAGCACGTCGCAATCGATCGCGTGATCCCCGTCGGCGAGGTGCTCGGCGGAAACGTTCTGGAAGGCGGAGACGACGCGCACGCCGTCGCCCAACAAGTCTTGCGCGATTTTCGCAGCGGAGCCTTCGGGCGGCATCTGGACCCGCATTACCTTCGGCGGGACGAGCGGCACGGTGACGTCTATCAGGATCTTGCCCTGCAGCGCGTCGCGCAATGCTTCGAGGGTCGGCCGCTGCGCCGCATAGGGCACCGTCAGGACCGCAATATCGCAGGCAGAGGCGGCCACGGCGTTGTGCATGCCCTCGGCGCCGAAAGCGGCTGCCGCCTCCGCGGCCCGTGCCGCATCGCGGGAGCCGACAAGAACGCGATAGCCCGCACGCGCCCAGCGCGCCGCGAGACCGGAACCCTCGGCGCCGGTGCCGCCGAGAACGGCAATGACGGGCTTGGCTCCACTCATGCCGCCTCTCCGCCATGGGCATAGCGAGTCGCAGGCGTCTCGACGACCGGCAGCAGACCCGTCGCCGCCGACGCGGCCGCTCGCCTGTCGTCGTCTACGGGTTCGTAAAGAGTCGTCCGGCACCGCGACGTGCGGCCGATATCCTCGATCAGCGCGGCCAGTTTCTCCGGGCCGTATTCCTGGCCGTGCGCCGCACCGGCAGCGCGGGAAATCGACTCGTTCATCAGCGTTCCGCCGACATCGTCCGCACCCGCATTCAGGCACGCTGCCGCGCCCCGCTCGCCCAGCTTTACCCAGCTCGTCTGGATGTGCGGCACCAGCGGATGAAGCGCAAGCCGCGCGACGGCATGCATCAGCAGCGTCTCCCGGAACGTCGGCCCGCGCCGCGCCATTCCCTTCAGATAGATCGGCGCCTCCATGTGAACGAACGGCAGCGGGACGAACTCCGTAAAGCCGCCGGTGCGTTCCTGCAGGTCGCGGACATGCAGGAGGTGGCGCGCCTGGTGCACAGGGCGCTCGAGATGGCCGAACATGATCGTCGCCGTCGTGCGCAGGCCCACGTCGTGCGCGGCCTCTACGACGTCCAGCCATTCCCCTGTCGAGAGCTTGTCGGGGCACAGGACCGCGCGCACCTCGTCGTCGAGGATTTCGGCCGCCGTGCCGGGCAGCGAGCCGAGCCCCGCATCGCGCAGCCGGATCAGGAACTCACGGACCGGGATCCCAAGCGTTGCCGCGCCCTGCGTCACTTCCAGCGGCGAAAAGGCGTGGACGTGGACGTTCGGTGCCGCGCGCTTCGCGGCGGCAAGAATTTCGAGATACGTCTCGCCCGTGTAGTCGGGGTGGATACCGCCCTGCAGACAGACTTCGGTCGCGCCGCGCGCCCAAGCCTCCGACGTGCGACGCGCGATTTCGTCGAGTGCCAGATCGTAGGGCGCGCCGCGCAGGTTCGCGCTCAGGCGGCCCTTCGAGAAAGCGCAGAACCCGCAGCGATAGCCGCATACGTTCGTATAGTTGATGTTGCGGTTGACCGCATAGGTGACCGTGTCGCCGCACACCTGGCGTCGGAGCGTATCGGCCGCCGACACCACCTCGGCGACGGCGTCTCCTCGGGCTTCGAGGAGGCGAGCGATGTCGCGCTCGCCGAGCCGCGCACCGTCGGCCGCACGATCGAGCAGAGCCCGAAGCTGCCCGCCCCCGCCGTCTACCGAAGCGGGACCCGGGACCGCAGACGGGTCGGCGGCGGCGTCGCCGGGAGACCACCGGTCGTTCCGCGCGAGGCCGCCCGCGTCCATCGCCTTGAGCACGTAAGGGCGAACAGCGGCGTCGAGCCATCCTTCGTCGAAGACGTAGCCGGGATAGACCGGGAGTCTCGGGGCAAGCGTCTTCCCCGCCGACGCCGTTTCCGCCGCGAGCACGTCGCGGTGCGGCCACGGCGCCTCGGGATTCACGTGGTCCGGCGTCACCGGCGACACGCCGCCCCAGTCGTTCAGTCCCGCGCCGATCAGCGCACCGAAACCGGCGGCACTGAGATTGGGGGGCGCCTGGATCGACATGCCTGCCCCGAACGCCTCGCGCGCGTCCGCCACGGTCTGCATCAGGTCCAAGATATCGGGCTCGGGCGCGTCGGCCATCCGCGTCCCTGGCTTGGCCCTGAAATTCTGGATGATGATTTCCTGGATGTGACCGTATTCGTCATGGAGGTCGCGGATCGCCCTCAGCGCCGCCCGGCGCTCGTCCCGCGTCTCGCCGATACCGATCAGAATGCCGGTCGTGAACGGCACCCGCGCCTCGCCGGCGAGCCGTATCGTCTCCAGACGCGCAGCGGGATCCTTGTCGGGCGATCCGTAGTGCGGACCGCCGCGCGTGCTCAACGACGGCGAAAGCCCCTCGAGCATCAGCCCCATCGAAACGGAGACGGGACGCAGCATCGCGATATCCGCAGCCGTCATCGTGCCCGGATTGAGATGCGGCAGAAGCCCCGTTTCGCGCAGGACAAGGCCTGCCATCTCGGCGAGATAGGAAATCGTGCTGTCGTGGCCGAGCGCGTCGAGCTCTTCGCGCGCGACCCGGTAGCGGCGCTCCGGCTTGTCGCCGAGCGTGAACAGCGCCTCGGTGCAGCCCGCCTCCCCCCCGGCGCGCGCCACCGCCAGTACCTCGTCCGCCGTCATATAGGCCCGTTCGCCGGCTCGCGGCGGCCGCGAAAACGTGCAGTAGCCGCACACGTCGCGACAGAGTTTCGTCAGCGGAATGAAGACCTTGGGGCTATAGGTGACGATGTCGCCGAAACCGTCGTCGCGAAGACGCGCGGCGCGGCTGAAGGCATTGCCGGAACTATCGGGGGGTAGGACGCTCATGGCCGCATCATGCGGGAATCGCCGCGCCGCGCAATCCCCGGACGAGAAAGAAGAAACGGCGGCTTGAAGGCTGCCCGCTAGGCGGCGCGGCGGCGGGCGGCGAGGAGTACCAGACCGCCGGCAACGATCAGGAGCATGCCGGGCTCGGGCACGCTCTCGCTGAAGCTGCCCTCGCCTTCGATGATGGTATTCGCGACGCTGGAGAAGCTGTTCGACGCGTTGCCGACTTCGACGAAGTTGACGAGCAGGGTCTCGGGGATCGTGTAGAGATACGTTCCGGCGTTCTCGCCCGTGCGCGTGAAAGTCACCGAACCGGGAAGTTGCGTCGCGGACGGGTCGAGCATGACGAAAACGTCGAAGAACTGCGTTCCCGCTCCGAAGTCGATTTCGATAGGCGCGACGCTGACGAGATCGAGGGCGACGATCTGAATGTCGGTCGTCCCGGAATCGCCGATGTTGTTAAGCGTGACCGGCGCGCCGATGTCGAGGATGGTATCCGCTCCTTCGGGTCCCGTCGGCGTCGTCGCGTTCACCAGAGAATGCTGAATGACGCCGCCGAACGCATCGCCGGACAGCAGTCCGGTGCCGTCGAAGGTGAGATTGACCGGCAGGACAGGCTGCGGCGATACCGGCGGAACGCCGACGAGGTCGACGGTATCCGGACCCGAAAGGTCGCCGGTGATGAAGAAGCTGGTGAGGTTCGTTACCGGAACCGTCTTGAGCGGAACAAAGCCGTCGATCTCGATCGGATCCGCCGACGCGGGCGCAAAAGATCCCAACGCGCCGATCGCGATGATCGCCACCAGCGCGCCTACCCGGAAATTACGCATCCGGACACGCATAAGCATGGGATTCTCTTCTTCAGCCTTTTGCCGGCACGAAGGTTCGCGCCAAAGACGTTATGTTTCTACGCCGATACCGCCGAAAGGTCCAGAGCGATTAACGCTCTGGACTAAAAGGGCTTTCCGTCCGTCATTGGGAAACGTCCCTCAATATCCCACAATGACCTCGCCCGCATTGGGACTGACGACCTGGCCCGTGATGCTGTCGGTTTCCGGCCCGGCGAGCCAGGCCACGGCGTAGGAGATATCGAGCGGCGTGGCGAATTCGCCGAGCGGCATGCGCTGGCGGTGTTCTTCGATCCATTCGTCCGTGTTGGACTGCGTCGTCATGCCGGTCACGATGAAGCCGGGCGCGACCGCATTTACCCGGATGCGCCACGGCGCGAATTCCCGCGCCCATGCTTTCGTCAGGCCCGAGATGGCCGACTTCGCCGAACAATAGTGGCTCGCCGTCGCGCTGCCGCCCATGGCGAAGATCGACGAGATGTTCACGATCTTGCCGAACTTCCTCTCCTTCATCGCCGGCACGACCGCCTTGGTCGTGAAGAACGCGCCGCGCACCTGCACGTCGTACATCTCGTTGAAGATTTCGAGGTCGATGTCCTCGATCGTCCGACGATGCCCGCCGACGCCGGCATTGTTGACCAGAATGTCGACCGCCCCCGCCCCCTGGACGGCGGCGGTGAGCGCGTCTACGTCGCGGGCATCGACCGCAATCGCCGTCGCCTTCACTCCCTTCGCGCGCGCCATTTCGGCCGTCTCTTCGACGCCGTCCGCCTTGATATCGAGGACCACGACGTCCGCGCCGCGTTCCGCCATCAGCACCGCGTGGCTGCGCCCCATGCCGCCGCCTGCGCCCGTGATCAGTGCCCGTCTTCCGTCCAGATTGCCGCTCATCGTTCCCTCCCCGTAAAAG
>JAYQUR010000288.1:0-4801 GCA_038148075.1 Alphaproteobacteria bacterium
TTCCATTACCTGACAGAACTGCGCTTCGACCAGCTCGACCTCGTGTTCGAGATCCTGCGGCGCGATCTCAAGGCGCTGGGCCTGCCGCTCCGGACTCTCGAGGCAGAGTTCGGGCCGAGCCAGTTCGAATTCACTCTCGGCCCCGCGACGGCCGTCGAGGCCGCCGACAACATGGTGCTGTTCCGGAACGCGGTGAAGCAGATATGCCGACGCCACGGCTTCCACGCGACGTTCATGTGCCGTCCCGGCCTCGCGAACGCTTTCGCCAGCGGCTGGCACCTGCACCAGTCGCTCGAGCACCGGGACGGGGGCGCGAACGCGCTGATGCCGGAGACCGAGGACGCGTTGCTGTCGCCCGCCGGCCTGAATTTCGCGGCCGGCATCCTTGAGAACGCGCCCGCCGCCTGCGTGTTCACCACGCCCACGGTCAACGGCTACAAGCGCTACAAGCCCAATTCGCTCGCCCCTGACCGCGCCGTCTGGGGCCGCGACAACAAGGGCGCGATGCTCCGCGTCGTCGGCACCGGGCCGGGCGATTCCGCAACCCGGCTGGAGAACCGCATCGGCGAGCCGGCTGCCAATCCTTATCTCTACCTCGCCTCGCAGATCGTCAGCGGTCTCGACGGGCTGAAACGCGACCTGCAACCGCCGCCGCCGACCGACGATCCGTATGCAACGGATGCGGCGACGCTACCGACGAATCTGATGGACGCCGTCCGGTTGCTGGACGAGAGCACCCTGTTCCGCGAAGCGTTCGGCAACCGGTTCGTCGACTACATCGTCCACATAAAGCGCGCCGAGATCGCGCGTTTCCTGTCCAGCGTGACCGACTGGGAACACGCCGAATATTTCGAGATGTTCTGAAGCCGGTCCCGGCGACCCGCCCCAATTCCGCCGCAATTCGATCCGACAAAGCCCCGCCGTCACACATCGCCTGTCACACAAGGGGCCATCGACATGCGTGCGCTCGCTCTCGTCCGTTTTCCGGCCGTCTTCGCGGCGGGCTGGCTGTTCAACTTCATCGTCGATATCCAGTTCCTGTCCGGATTCGCGGCCGGGTGGTTCGCCCACACCTGGCTGGGCGCCATCCTCTACTAGGCTGGCAGCCGCGACAAACCGCCGTCTGGAATCGCCCGGGCGTTCGTCGTATACCGCAACAAACAAAGAGGGCGCGCCATGACGACAATCAACGGTATCGATTACGGGCCTATCGCCGGTTTGCTGGGGACGTGGACCGGCAACGAAGGGACGGACGTCGCCCCGGAACCGGACGGGACCGAAAGGAGTCCCTATTTCGAAATCGTCGTTTTCTCCGACGTCGGAATCGTTACCAACGCGGAGCGCCAGAACCTGGCAGCCATCCACTACCATCAGATCGTCAGCCGAATCGAGGACGGAAAAGTCTTCCACAACGAGACCGGCTACTGGATGTGGGAGGCGGAGACGGGGACCGTCATGCATTCTCTGCATATCCCGCGCGGCGTCGGGCTGATCGCGGGCGGCGTCTACAAGGGCGAGACGGACCGGGATGGCCGGATCGTCCTCCAGGTTGCCGCAAAAGGGCGGCGATCCCGACTGGGGAATCGTTCAGGCGCCGTTCATGCGCGACAACGCTCGCACGCTTGAATTCAGTCACCGTATCGCAGTCGGGGACGCCGACCTGGTCTATAGCGAAACGACGGTTCTCGATATTTACGGCAAGCGTTTCGACCACACGGACGCGAACCGGCTGATCCGCTCCGCCTGATCGAGGCGGCCGGTTCCCGGCTAACCGGCGCCCTTCAGGCGCATACGGATCACGCCCTTGAAATCCTCCGGGTCGACGACTTCGCCCTTGCGGACGATCTCGATCGCGCCGGCGCGCGCCAGATGCAGCATCTGCTGCTTCACCGGGTTCATGAAGCGCCGCCAGGCGTCGGGCTTGTCCTTCGGCCTGCGCCGCGCCTCGCCGAGCGCGCGGGCGATGTCGACCGGTGCGAGCGAGCCTTTCCGGGCAAGTTCGGACAGGATGAACTCCGCGACCGGGTCCAGTTGTTTTTCGTCGGTGTTTTCCATCGGCCCTATCTAGGCCTGCAATCGCGGCGAGACAAGCGGCACGGCAAGGCGTATCAAGAACCATGGCTCTTTGGTCCCGGCTGGGCGGCATTTCTGTCGCCATGGCCAACCGGAACTACCGGCTCTACACATACGGCGCCACGCCCTCGCTTCTCGGCACCTGGATCCAGCGGATGGCGGTGGGCTGGCTTGCATGGGAAATGACCGAGTCGGGGTTCTGGCTCGGCCTGGTTGCGTTCGCTGACCTCGCACCCGCCGTCGTCATCGCGCCGATCGCGGGCGCCTTCGCAGACCGCAT
The DNA here is from genome assembly GCA_038148075.1 of Alphaproteobacteria bacterium. Lineage (GTDB taxonomy): Bacteria > Pseudomonadota > Alphaproteobacteria > MPNO01 > UBA830 > JAYQUR01. The sequence continues at coordinate 2,354 of JAYQUR010000288.1, forward strand.
GGACCGGCTCAAGGTGGTCCGCTTCGTCCAGTACGCCAACATGTCCCAGGCGATCGCGCTGGCCGCGTTGACGCTCAGCGGGCTGATGACCATCGAGCTCCTGTGCGCGCTTGCGCTGTTCCAGGGCTCGATGCAGGGGATCCACCAGCCGTTCCGCCAATCGATGATCGGCAGCATCGTCACTCGTGCCGAGATGACGTCTGCAATCGGCATCAACTCGACGATCTGGAACACGTCGCGGCTGATCGGCCCGGCGGTCTCGGCGGCGATCATTCTCAATTTCGGCGTCGGCGTGACGTTCCTCGTCAACGCAGTGAGTTTCGTTCCGATGCTGATCGCGCTCTATATGATCAAGATCGAGCCGCCGCCGCCGTCGACCAAATCGCTCGCCGCGGTCCCGGCCGAGATCATGGAGGGTGTCCGTTACGTTTCCGCTCACGGCTTCATCGGCCCCATGCTCGTGCTGGTGTTCGCGTTTTCCTTCTTCGGCCGGGCGACGGCGGAACTTTTGCCGGGCTATACCGGCGCGATCTTCGGTTTCGGCCCGGAGGGGCTCGCGGTACTGACGGGTGCGGCAGGGCTCGGCTCGCTGATCTCCGGCTTCTGGCTGTCGCGGCGCGGGCGACTCTCCGGGCTCGGCGAGATATTGCTGGTCAACATGGCGCTGCTCGCCGTCTTCCAGACGCTGTTTTCCGGCAGCGACCTGCTGCTCCGGGACGCCGGGAAATTCACCGTGACCATCCCGCTGGTCTCGCTGTCGTTCGGCGCCAGCATCGACCTGCTGGTGGGCGCGCTGCTTATCGTGCTTTGGGGTTTCACGCTGAATGGTTGCGGCATCGTCGCGCAATCGCTGATCCAGGCGAACGTGCCGAACTCCATCCGCGGCAGGGTGGTCAGCCTGTACGGCATGCTGTGGCTCGGAACGCCGGCGGTCGGTGCGTTCGCCATGGGGGCGGCCGCGGATTTCGTCGGGTTCCGCTGGCCGGTGGCGACGGCGGCGGCGATTATCCTGATTCTGTGCCTGTGGGGGCTGACGCGGCTGCCGCGGTTCCGGGACGAGATCGCACGAATGTCCGAACCGGGCGAGTGATCCGCTCATTTCCGAAATACCGGACGGATGAATCCGGGTTTTGACGTGTTGTACATTGGATCACGCCGATTTGTGCCGCGGACCGCTCACGCAGCGCCCGATCGAACGGTAGGAAAGGCCTGTCGGACGGCATATGCCGAAAACACTGAATCAAAGGGGGGATTCCCGGATGAAACTCGGAACGATACTCGCAGCAGGCTGTCTCGTCTTCGCCGCCTCGGCGACCAATGTGATGGCGGACGACCCTAAAATGGGATTCTTCGTAACCAGCGTAGGCTCCGGCAAGGGCGCCGATCTCGGCGGTCTCGACGGCGCGGACGCGCACTGCGCCAAGCTCGCCGAAGCCGCCGGCACGACCGGCCGGACTTGGCGCGCCTATCTGAGCACCCAGGTCGAAGGCAAACGCGGCATCTCCGCTCGCGACCGCATCGGCAACGGCCCCTGGTACAATTCGCGCGGCGAACTGATCGCGGCCAACGTCGATCTGCTCCACCTCAATCCCAATATCACCAAGCGCACCGCGCTCGACGAGAAGGGCAACCGCGTCAAGGGTCGCGGCGACAGCCCGAACGAGCACGATATCCTGACGGGCACAAAGACCGACGGGACCGCATACTTCCCGTGGGAGAAGGGCGACAAGACCTGCAGCAACTGGACGAGCAGCGCCGAAGACGGCAGCGCAACCGTCGGTCATCACGACCGTCACGGCGGCGGCAACCTGTCGTGGAACGCCGCGCACGATTCCCGCGGCTGCAGCCAGGAAAAACTCAAGAGCAGCGGCGGCGCTGGCCTGTTCTACTGCTTCGCGGCGGATTGACCGCCCGATAACTCTCAAACGCACGCCTGAGAGGGCCCGGCCGACCGCCGGGCCCTTTCTCGTGGGCGAGAGCGGGTGCTAAGCTTCCTCCCCGCTGGGAGGGAACGGCATGATCATCGACATCCACGCCCACATCGTCGACCGGGTCTACATGCAGCAGCTGCGCGACGCGCTGAAGCTCGAGGCGCAGCACACCGACGACGGCAAAACGCTCTACCGGCACGAGGGCTACACCATCGCCTGGGAACGGCCGGACATGTACGACATCGACCACCGGCTGCGCGAGATGGACCGCAAGGGCATCGACATGCGCGTGCTGTCGCTGTCGACACCGAACGTCTATTGCTGGCCCGAGGCCGAACAGATCGGCGTCACGCACCGGATCAACGACGCGCTGGCCGATCTGTGCCGCGCGCACCCCGACCGCTTCGTCGGGCTCGGCAGCTTGCCGCTCGCCAACGTGGAGGCTTCGCTCGCCGAACTCTACCGCTGCGTGACCGAACTCGGCATGAAGGGGGTGATGATCGGCTCCAACATCGAC
>JAYQUR010000289.1:0-4791 GCA_038148075.1 Alphaproteobacteria bacterium
CGTCGACGTCTTGCCGCCGACGGTGGCGGAAAGCCCCCGGAAATCGTCGATACGCACGACCGTGCCGCCGGCGAAGCCTTCGATCAGTTCCTTCGAGTACGCGGTATCTCCGAGCGCGGTGTAGGCGACGGTCGCGAGGCTGCCGTCCGCGAAACGCAGCGTGACCGACAGATCCTCGCACGGCCTGTCCGCCTGTGCGGACGCGGCCTGCACCGAGCGGATCTCGCTGTCCGCCAGATAGCGGGCGAGGTCGACGAAGTGGCACAGCTCGCCGAGGACGCGGCCGCCGCCCTCCTCGGCCGCGTTCTGCCAGCTGTCGTCGGGCAGCGCGCCGGCGTTGACCCGCAGCAGCAGGTAGCGGGTGCCGCCGGCGGCGGCGAGCCTGTCGCGCGCGGCCGTCGCCTGCGGCGCGAAGCGGCGGTTGAAGCCGACCTGGAAGAATGCGTCCGAGCGCTGGCGCGCCTTGATCACCTCGTTGAGCCCGGCGCGGTCGAGCGCCAGCGGTTTTTCGACCAGCACGTTCTTGCCGGCAGCGAGCGCACGGGCGGTGAGCGCCGAGTGGTTCGAATGCGGCGTCGAGATCAGCACGGCGTTGATGTCGGGATTGTCGAATACCGCCGCCTCGTCCGTATCGGCATGCGAGAAACCGAAGGTTTCCTGCGAATGGTCGGCGGAGATGCCGCGCTGGGTAACCAGCGTGTGCAGCTCGACGTCGGACGCCTTCCTGAGATGCGGCAGCAGGATCGTCCGCGCGAAGGTGCCCGCCCCGATCGCGCCGAGCACGCACCTGCCGCTCGCCGCCTTGCCGGCCGACACCGAGACCGGCACCCGCAGCTTCGGCGTTTTCTCGCGCGGCTCCGCGGGATAGGTCAGCACGACGCCGAGATGCGGTTCGCTGTTCGCGGTGACCATCTCGTAGGCCGCTTCCGCATCGTCGAGCGCGAAGCGATGGGTGATCATCTGTTCGACCTGGAGCCGGTGATCGGACCGCCGCGACATCAGCCGCACGGCCTCCTCCAGATTGCGGGTCTCGGTCCAGCGGACGAAACCTTCCGGATACTTAACGTTGCGCTTCTCGTAGTCGGAATCGTAGCGCCCCGGCCCGTAGGACCGCGAGACGACGATGGAGAGCTCCTTCTGCATGAAGGCGCGGTAGTCGAACTCGGTGCCCGTGAGACCGACCATGCAGACCCTGGCGCGGTCGCGCGCCAGCGATGCCGCCATGTCGAACGGCTCGCTCGACTCGGTCGCCGCGGCAATCAAGATTCCGTCGGCCCCGCGCCCGTCCGACAGGGCCATCACGGCCGCCTCCGGACTGCCGTCGGACAGGTCGCAGGTCAGCTCCGCCCCGCCGTAGCGCGCGAGTTCCAGCCGGCCGGCGTTATAGTCGAGCACCGCGACGCGGACGCCGGCGAGTTCCAGGAACTGCGCGGCGAGCTGGCCGACGAGGCCCGCGCCGATGACGACGGCGACGTCGCCGAGTTGCAGCTCCATCAGCCGGACGCCGTTGAGCGCGATCGCGCCGAGCGTGCCGAAGCATGCCTCCTCGTCGTTGACGTCGTCCGGGACCGGCGCACAGAGATTTTCGGGAACGGCGTTGAGCTCCGCGTGGTTGGCGAGGCCGGCGCCGGCGATAGCGACGCGCTGGCCGACCGCGAACCTGCCTTCGAGCCCCGCGCCGACCGCCTCGACGACGCCGCACGCCGAATAGCCGAGCGGCAGCGGCTCGTCGAGCCGCGCCATCACCGCGCGCATGGTCGCGCCGATGCCGTCGCGCTTCGCCTTGTCGAGCACCTTTTTGACGAGATCCGGCCGCGCCTTCGCCTTGGCGGCGAGGCTCTTCTTCGCGAACTGGACTACCATGCGCTCGGTCCCCGCCGAGATCAGCGAGGCGCGCGTGCGCACCAGCAGATGGCCCGCGCGGACGCGCGCGTCCGGCACGTCCTTCAGGGCGAGCTTTCCTGTCCAGGCGCTCTGGACGACCTGTTTCATCCGGAAGGGGTCCAAGTGATTGAATCTGCCCGCAATTTAGGCCGCGGACTCATGCGGGCGCAAGCGCGGAGGCGATCAGGCCGATTCGCGCCGGACGTAGATCGAATCCTCCTGCATGACGCGTCCGGTGCGTTTCGAGACGAGCTGGCCGAGCGAGCCTTCGTAGGCGAAGCCCTGAGATGTGAGGAAAGCATAGATGTCGTCGAAGCCCGACGCGCCGTCGTAGGCGTTCTCGAACGGCGCCTCGACGAGAATAACCGAGACGTCCTGCAGCCGGTCGCCCGTGCCCTTCAGGACCTCGAGCTCGGCGCCCTGGACGTCGACCTTGAGCAGCATCGGGCCGTCGCAGCCGTCGAGAAGGCTCTCGAGGCGCTTGAGCGGCACGGTCTCCGTCCGCACCACCCCGTCGCCCGGCCGGTCGTCGGCGTAAGACCCGCTCGGCGCGTGGATCGAGCTGGACTGGTCGTCGCGCGTGACATGAAACGTCGCCTCGCCCTCGCGGTCGGCGACGGCGCAGGCCTCGATGCGGACTTTGGAATCGTTGGCGTAGATGCCGGAAATCTTTGCGGCGATTTCGGCGCTGGGCTCGATGCCGACGGTCTCGGCTTCGGGCCACACCCGGCGCGCCATGTGCAGGAACTGGCCGTGATTGACGCCGACGTCGACCACGGTCGCGAACGGCGTCTCGGTCAGCCACGGCTTGAGATATTCGTATTTGGGCCAGCCGCCCTTGATGCGCGGGAACCGCCAGACATACCGCAGCATCAGCAGGATCTTCTCGATCCGGCGGATGCTCTCGGTCGGGTCGGAACTCAGGCGGAGGGTCATGCGGCCGCTTCCCGGGGCGCGGTGTCCAGTGCCCGGCACCATAGCTCCATTGCCATGATGGGGAACAGGGTGAAAGCCGCGTCGATCTTGCGGGCAAGGAAATCCTCGCGCAGTCGCGCGACGGCATCGGCGTCGAACAGGCCGCGCGACCGCACGACGTCCGCCGCGGTGAGATCGGCCATGAAGTCGCGCGCCTCGCCCTGCAGCCAGGCGCGGACGGGCGTGCCGAACCCCTGCTTGGGCCGCGACAGGATTTCCGCCGGCAGACGGTCGGCCTGCGAGGCGCGCAGGATCCGTTTGGTCTCCCGCAGGGATATCTTGGAGCGGATCGGCAGCTGCATCGCATAGGCGACGAGCCGCCGGTCGACCAGCGGCACCCGCACCTCGATACCCGCGCGCATCGCCATCTTGTCGGTGTAGTTGAGATTGTGATCCGGCAGGAAGGCGTTGAGTTCGAGATCGAGCATCCGCTCGACGGGATGACGGCCCGCGGTCGCGTCGATGGAGGCGCGCAGCGGCCGAGCGATCCCGTCCGCCGGCATGGCGCCGCGCAGGCCGGGCGCAAGCAGGGCGCGGCGCGCGGCCGCGTCGACCGCGGAATAGCTCATCGCCTCGCCCAGCATGGCGTCTGCCGGAAGGCCCGCAAGATCGCCGATCCGCTGCAGACGGCGACCGAGGAGACTGGTCGGCGGCACGGCGCGCAGCAGTGCGGCGGCGAGCGGCCGCGCGCCCGGCACGCTCTCGAGCGCGGCGCGTATCATCGCCGCCGTATGACGGCCGTAACCAGTAAAGAGATCGTCGCCGCCGACGCCCGACAGCAGGACTTTAATGCCATTCGACCGCGCGGCTTCGGCCAGCATGCGAGTCTGCACCGCCGCGAAATCGGCGGTCGGCTCGTCGAGCTGCCAGACCATGTCCGGCATCGCGGCGACGAGGTCGGCGTCGGTCGCGACCTCGACCAGCCGCACGCCGAGATGCTTCGCGACGATCCGCGCATGGTGCTGGTCGTCGCCGAAATTGTCGGTGCCGCCTGCCGGCCTGGAGACAGTCGCGCAAAACGTGGTGATCTTTGCCGGATCGGTGGCGCGGCACATGGCGGCGACGATGGCGCTCGAATCGACACCGCCCGACAGCAGCGCGCCGACATCCACGTCGGCGATCATCTGGTCGGCGACGACGCCGTCGATCATCGACTTCAGGGCCGCCGGATCGGCGGGAGTCGGCGGCAAGGCGTCGTCGCCGAGCGGCGTCCGGTAATATCGCTTTATTTCCGCCGCGCCCCCCGGGACCACTTCCAGCGTCTCGCCCGGCCGAAGCTTTCGCACGCTTTTCAGCATGGTGTGACGGCCCGCGGTCCACAGGAAACCGAGATGGTCGGCGACCGCCTCCGCATCGATGTCGCGCGCGAGATCGGGGCATAGCGTCAGCGCCTTGAGCTCGGAGGCGAACAGGAATCCGTTTCCAGTCTCGGCGAAATAGAACGGCTTCACGCCGAGCTGGTCGCGGGCGCAGGAGAGCCTGCGCTCCTGCCGGTCCCAGACCGCAAAAGCGAAAATGCCGTCGAGCCGGTCGACGCAACCCAGCCCCTCGCGCGCAAACAGCTGCAGCAGCACCTCGGTATCGGAGTGGGTGCGGAAACCGACGCCTGCCTGTTCGAGTTCGGCGCGGAGCGCGCGGTAGTTGTAGATTTCGCCGTTATAGGTCAGGACGAAGCGGCCGGTGCCGTCCGTCATCGGCTGGGCGGCCGCATCCGACAGGTCGATGATGGAGAGACGGCGATGGCCGAACGCAACCCCGTCTCCGGACCACAGCCCGTGGCCGTCCGGCCCGCGATGGGCAATGGCTTCGGTCATTGCTTCCGCGAGCCGCGGCGCCCACGGCCCGACGAAACCGGCTATGCCGCACATGATCCGTCTTTATTCAGTGCTGCGCCAGCCCGCTCCCCCTCCCGGCCACCCAAAGCCATGATCC
>JAYQUR010000290.1:0-4694 GCA_038148075.1 Alphaproteobacteria bacterium
CTGTCGGCGGCAGAAGGGTCACCAGTGACCCCGGTAGAACAGGATGACCTTGTATTTGGAATCCAGGCCACCCGGCAGGTCCAGCGTGCCACCGCCGACGGTCTTGATCGTCAGGGAGGGAAACGCGGCGCCTATCCCAAGTTTATCGGACATGCGTCCTCCTTTTCTTCGAGATACCGGCCCGCCCGAAGGCGAACCGGCTTTCCGACTATGCGGAAGCGGGGACGGCGGCGCAATGGCTGCGGCGATCGCATCTCCGCAAAAGTGTCTTTCGCGTCCTCAAGGCAGGGTTTGCGGAAATCTGGCGGAAAAGAGTGGGAGTCGAACCCACCAGGGACGTCTCACGCCCCTCACCGGTTTTGAAGACCGGGCGCCCCACCGGGGTGCGATTCTCTTCCGACCGAGCGCGAAACCTAGCAGACGGCCCGCGCGGACGGCAACGCAAGGGTTCCGTGGGTGCGGATTCGTTAACCGGAACAGGCCGAATACCGTCGGTGAATTTGACGGTTTCGATCCGCCGGAGCGATTTCCTCCAATATAAGTGCTTGAAATTCAATCAAACCGAATTAATGGCATGAATTTTGCGTGAATTATCCGAGTCAAAGGTTGAGATATGTGCCGCCTTTGATCAAATTGCGGACAATTGTTCGATTGCGGGTGAATCGCAGCGGGCATGTCGTAGCGGCGTATGGCGTTTTGTAGGGTGGATGATTACGGATATTCGCGTTTTCCGGAGCGGAATTACAGCGGGCCTCGGCTTTATTTCGACTGTGTTCCTCGCGACGGCCGTCTCTGCGGCGCCGATCACGTCGAACTGGACGCCCGGCAATGCCGGAAACTGGTCCGGCGGGGCCGCGGACGCGGTAAACTGGAATCACAGCCAGCCGCCGACGCCGCCGTCGACGCAAACGTTCCCCAACAATAACGGCTTCGACACCTATTCCGTCGATATCGGCGGCAGCTCGAGTTCCGTCGTCGATCTGAACACCAACGTCACGATCGATTCGCTGCAGGTCGGCGCGACGAACACGCTGAACCTCAACAACGGCGCCAATCTGAATTTCGTCAGCGGTGCGACGGTATCCAACAACGGGAACATAAATCTCAACAGCGCCGGTTTGCTGACGGCGATCAATTTCGGCGGAAACGGGACGATTACCGGTTCGGGCACGATCACGCTCGGTAATAATCCGAACAACCGGATACATCAGACGGTCGGCGGCGGAATCATCACCCATACAGCCGGGCACATCATTCGCGGCTCGGGCAACGTCCTTGCCGGGACCGGCGGCATGGACAACGCCGGAACGATCATCGCCGACCAGGCGAATGCGTTGACAATCGACCCCGGTATAGATCCCTTCAACAATATAGGGACGTTGCGCGCCCAGAGCGGCGCGACCTTGCGTCTGCAGAGCGGGACCTTCAATAACGCGGGCGGGTCGATCGAGGCGGACGGGCCGGGATCGAATGTCGAACTTGCCAGCCCGAGTACGGTTATCAACGGCGGAAATCTGACGACGACGAACGGCGGCGAGTTCCGCGCCGATATCAATGGCGGCCCGCAACTGAACGGCGTGACGCTGACGACAGGTTCCACCTTCGTTCAGGGCAACGGCGGAGATGCGACCATTTTCGGCGGTCTGACCAACAACGGGACCTGGAACCTGAATGCCGTAAATTCCCAGACCGCCATACAGTTCTCCGGCACCCAAACGCTAACGGGCACCGGCGAAATCGTCATGGGCAACAGCATCAACAATGCTATTCTCGTCAGCACCAATGCCGATATTCTGACGCTGGATACCGCGCAGACGATCCGGGGCGCGGGCGACATCCTCCAGGGCTCCGGCGGGTTCATCAACAACGGCACGATCCTGCAACAGGGTACGGTGGCGTTGACGATCGATCCCGGTACGACGGACGTGGACGGCAACGGCAACAACTTCGTCAATAACGGCACGCTGCGCTCCGAAGGTACCGGCGGCCTCACGCTCAACGGCGCCAGCTATCAGAACGCCGGACAGACGATCGAAAGCGTCGGCGGCGGCGATATCCGGTTGAACAGCACGCTTACGACGATCCGCGGCGGCACGGTCGCAATATCTGGCGGCGGCGTCCTCCGATCCACTTCCAATGGCGGCGCGATTCTGGACGGGGTGACGATTGCCAGCGGCACGAATGTCGTCCAGGCCGGGGCCGAGGATTTCCGGATTCAGAACGGCCTGACCAATAATGGTAACTGGGCGCTGAATTCCACCGGCGCTCAGGTTGTCCTGCAGTTTCTCGGCAGCCAGACGCTGGAGGGCAGCGGCGAAGTCGTCCTCGGCAATAACATCAACAACGATATTCTCGTCGCGACGAACGCGAACGTCCTGACCCAGGCGGCCGGTCATACCATCCGGGGCGCGGGCGATATCCTCCAGGGCACCGGCGGCTTCATCAACCAGGGCAGCATCCTCGCCGACGAGGCGACGCGGCTTCGCATCGATGCCGGAACCAACTTTTCCCAGCAGGGACTGTTGCAGGCGTCCGGCAGCGGCGGCATCGAACTCGACGGTGGCGCTGCATTTACCCAAGCCGCCGGTCTGACCGACATCCAGAGCGGCAGCCAGATTACGGTCACCTCCGGCAACTATGTGCAGACCGGTGGCGAGACGCGGGTGAACGGGACGTTTGCCACGATCGGCGTCAACGGCGGCGTCGATCTCCAGGGCGGCCGCTTCTCCGGCACCGGCCTCGTCGATTTCGACGGGCTCGGCGTGCACGTGCTCAACAACACGGGAGGCACGTTGGCCGCGGGCAATTCGCCCGGCGTGCTGACCATTCAGGACGGCGATTACGTGCAGGGCGCCGGCGGTACGTTCGAGTTCGAACTCAACGGCTTTACCGCGGGCGTCGAACACGACCTGCTGACCATCGTCAACGGCGACGCGGATCTCGGCGGCGATCTCAACATCATTGCGGACCAGCTTTTCGCATCGACCCTCAACATCGGCGATCAGTTCGAGGTCGTGCGGCTCGATTCGTCGGGCGTTTTCCTCGACGGCGATCTCGACCTGTCGGCCGACGTGTTCGACACGCTGACGATCAATCTCGGCGGGCTGAATTTTACGCAGTTCTTTGGGTCCAATACCATCGGCGGCACCAGCCTGTTCCTCCAGGTCGTGCAGGCCGACGTCCTACCGCCCGGCGTCGATCCGGTGCCGGAGCCGGCGCCCCTGCTGGTGATGCTGTTCGGCGTGGCGGGGCTCGCCTATGCGCGCCGCCGTCGCGCGGCCTGACCGCGAGCCGCATGCGATAATGGTGTGCGGGTCTGTGCGGGCCTGCTAACTTTCGCCGGTCGTGAGTGACCGTTCCTTCATCCTCGAGGCCTATCGCGGATACGGCGCGCAGGGGCGCGCTGTCATCCGCGGCCGCATCTATCGCGAACCGGCGCGCCGGTCCGCCTATCTTCGCCGGCTTGCGCGGCGGGGATTGGGCGATATCGCCGTGACGGGCACGCTCGGGGGTATCGCGACAAAGGCCCACACGGACCGCGACGGTTATTTCCGCCTCGCCTGGGATTCGCTCGATGCCGGCCTCGCCGGATGGCAGGACGTCTCGCTGAACGCGGCCGGGACGACTGCGACCGGCGAGGTGCATCTGCGCGGCGCGGCAAGCCGTTTCGTCGTCGTGAGCGATATCGACGACACGGTGATGGTTACCGGCGTCGCCAACAAGGCGGCGATGTACTGGCGGCTTTTCCTGCAGTCGCCCGCCAGCCGCCGCGCCTTTCCGGGCGTCCCGGACTTCTACCGTGCTTTGCGCGACGGGGTTTCGGGCCACGAAGACAACCCTGTCCTTTTCGTCTCGCGCGGGCCGTGGAGCATCCACGACACGCTGTCCGGCGTTTTCGCCGACCGCGGCATTGCCGATCCGCCGATCCTGCTGCTGCGCGAATGGGGCCTCACGCTGCAAAGCCCGATGCCGAAGCGCGCGCGCGCCCACAAGCGCGAGCTGATTTCCGAGATCATGTCGGTCTACGGCAATGCGGAATACGTGCTGATCGGCGACAACGGCCAGCGCGATCCCGATCTCTATGCCGGGGTCGTTGAATCCGGCGCGGGTCGCGTCCGCGCCGTCTACATCCGAGACGTCGCGGGGACTGGCCGGGCAGATCCTTTGGCCGGGACCGACGGCCTCGTCGTCATCGGCGAGACCGGCGACATGCTGCGCCATGCCCGGGAAACCGGACTCATTTCTCCGGCGTCTCGCCGCTGAACGCCTCGTCGGCGGGGCGGAGGAGCTCATGGCCGTCGCCGACGCGGCGGGTGAACTTCACCTTGTCGAAAAACTCCAGGATTTCGATCGTGAGATTGCGGCCGATGTCGGACGCGTCGCGAAAGGCGGCGGCGGTGACCGTGCCATCCCGCGCGTCTGCAGCCACCCGTTCGGCGATTTCGCCCAGCGAACGTAAGGACGCCGGCGGGTAGAACCGGTTCTTGGAGACGCGCACGACCATGCCGTGCCGCCCGGCGCGGACGAGCAGCGATTCCACCTTGCGCGGCTCGATGCCGATCTCGCGGGCGATGTCGACGACGACCGGCGGGCGCAGGCCGCCGTCGATCAGCATCGGCTCGATCTTGCGCCAGTTGGCGGCGTCGGGGCCCTGCAGGCGTGGCTGGTGGTCGGGCAGGCGGACGCCCATGCCC
>JAYQUR010000291.1:0-4673 GCA_038148075.1 Alphaproteobacteria bacterium
GGTCATGCGAAGGGGCAGGGTCTCGATGCCGGTCAGCGTCATGAAGGCATTGGTCGGCGACAGCGACGGGCCGAAATCGCGGAGCGCGACGGCGCGGACGCGCATCGTGAAGCCGAAATCGCCGAAGGTCTCGTAGAAGGTGAGGCCGTGATAGGCCTCGTCCGGCCTGGTCATCGACGGGAACTTGTCGTTCTGCGCCCAGTCGAACCTGCCGGACTCGACGATCATGCCGCCCATCGAGTTGCCGTGGCCGTTGAGATACTTGGTCGTCGAATGGATCACGATGTCCGCGCCGTGATCGATCGGGTTGATCAGGTAGGGGCTTGCCATCGTGTTGTCGACGATCAGCGGGATGCCGGCCTCGCGCGCGATCTTTGCGATCTCCTCGATGTCGCCGATGACGCTCGACGGGTTCGAGACGGACTCGATGAATATCGCCTTGGAGTTGTCCTGCAGCGCGTCGCGGAAGGTCTCCGGATCCAGCGGATCGGCGAAGCTGCAGTGCCAGCCGAGCTTCTTGAAGCTGACGCCGAATTGCGTGATCGAACCGCCGTAGAGATTGCGCGAGGCGACGAAATGATCGCCGGGCTCCATGAAGGTGAAGAAGGCGAGGAACTGCGCCGCGTGGCCCGATCCGGCGGCGCAGGCGGCGCGGCCGTTCTCCAGGTTGGCGACGCGCTCCTCCAGCACGGCGACGGTCGGGTTCGTCAGGCGCGAATAGATGAAACCGAAGGTCTGGAGATTGAACAGCGACGCCGCATGATCGACGTCGTCGAACACGTACGCGGTAGAATGATGGATCGGCGTGTTGCGCGCGCCGGTCGCGGCGTCGGGCGCAGCGCCGGCATGGATGGCGCGGGTCTCGAAACCGAACTTGCTGGGGGGCTGGTCGCTCATATGTCGCTCAACCCGCCTGCAGCGCGCGCCATGTGGCCGGGCCGACGATGCCGTCGGCGACCAGTCCGTTCGCGATCTGAAATGCGCGCACGGCCTCGGCGGTGATCTGGCCGAAGATGCCGTCGGTCGTGAGGCCGTGCCCGGCGATGTTCAGGCGGTGCTGGAGGATTTCGACGTCGCTGTTACGGTCCCCGAGGCGGAGGACCGGACGAGAGGGCTGGTTCTCGATCGCCGCCGTCCTGTCCGCCGGACGGTCGCCGTCGGGCCGGTCGGTCTTGGCGAACGTCATCTCGCCGTGATCGTCGAGCCCCAGAACGGTCCTGTAGGGAAAGACGGGGCAGGCCTTTGCGGATACCTCGCAATGGCCGTGAAACGTCACCATCCCTTTGTAGGCTTGCGAGATTTCAGTGCAGAGATCGATGACGCTGCCGAACTGTTGCTGTGTGAACCTTTCCTCGGCAAGCCCGTGCAGGCAGATCGCGATCGTCCCCGCGTTGTGGCCGCGTTGCGCGGCAGGCGTCAGGCCGGTTGGACGGCCCGCTTCGACGGTCCCGTCCTTGCGGATGAAGTAATGATAGCCGACGTCGTCCCAGCCGCGCGCGAGGTGCCACTGCCGCATCGTCGCGACGTTATCGTGTTCGTCGCGGTCCGACGCGCTGCAATGCAGGAAGACGCGATCGATATGACGTTCCGGTTTCTCGAACATACGCATTTCCTCCTTTCTACAGGCGGATCAGCTTCGCAGCCTGAGGCGCGGGCGTTTCGAGGAGATCACGCCCGAATTGATGCCCGACCACGAAAGCTCGTGATGCAGGCGGCCGAACTCGATCTTGGGGCAGCGGTCCATGATGACCGTCAGGCCCACGGTTTCCGCCCGCGCGGCAGCGGCTTCGTCGATTACGCCGAGCTGCATCCAGATCGTGTGGATGCCTTTGGTGTCCTTTAGCGCGATCGCTTCGTCGACGATGGCGCCGGCGTCCTCGGAGCGGCGGAAGATGTCCACCATGTCGATCCGGTCGGGGATGTCGGCGAGCGACGCATAGCATTTCTCGCCGTGGATCTCCTCGCCGGCGCTTCCCGGATTGACCGGTATGACGCGGTAGCCTTTTTCCTGCAGGTATTTCATCGCGAAATTCGAAGGGCGCACCCAGTTCGCGGACGCCCCGACCATGGCGATCGTGCGCGTCTCGTCGAGCACGCGGCCGATCAGGGCGTCGGAATATTCAGGCATGGATCGATTATCCGGTCCGGCAGGGGCGAATGCAACGCGTACCCTTCATTCCGCAGCGGTCTTCCCGGCCAGCTCGTCCGCCGTCGCAGCACTGGTGCCCGCGGCGCGGACGATCTTGCCGAAATAATGTTCGGCGAATGTCACCGGAGGTTCCCCGTCTGCATCGCTGTCGCCGATGCCGCGGAGCACGGTGTCGTGGTTGGGGTTGTGGAACGTGACGATAGAGATGCGATCCCGGCGCGCGGCTTCGCGGGGCGGGTTGACCACGCGGTGGAGCGTCGACCGGAAGCGTCCGCCGGTCCAGCGCTGCATCGCGTCGGAGATGTTGCAGACATATCCGCCGTCGGGCGCCTGCACGTCCATCCAGCCGCCGTCGCCGTCGCTGACCTGAAGGCCGCCGGGGACGTTGTCGCCCTTCACGAAGGTGAAGGCGCCGTAGTCGGTGTGGGCGCCGGCACGCAGCTGGCCCGGTTCGGGCGGGTCGTCCTGGCCCGGGTAGCGGACGATGCGCAGGTTGGCGTATCCGCGGTCGGTTTTGTCGTCGAAATAGTGTTCGTCGACGTCGAGCGCGAGGGCGAAGCCGCGCATCACATGCTGTGCGAGCGCGAGCATCGCTCGGTAGTATTCCTCCAGCGTCTCGCGGAAGCCCGGAAGATCCGGCCACTGGTTCGGCGCGAAGAACGACTTGCCGGCGCCTTCGGTGAAGTAGGGGTCGTCGCCGATGTCGAGCGCGCCCATCGCCCAGGCTTCCTGCCAGTCGGGCGGCGTCTTCTCGCCGAGCGAATAGCCGATGGTCCGGTCCTTGATCGGGTTCCATCCGCGGCTGATCTTCGACGGCGGCCGCAGGACCGCCTGCTTGATCGGCTCGGGCGCGGCGAAGAAATCGACGCCGGCCTGCCGCGTCCGCGCGATCAGTTCCTGCGGGACGCCGTGGCCGACGATGGTGAAGAAGCCGGAATCCATACACGCGGCCTCGATCTCGTGGGCGACGGCCCGGCGCGCCGGAAGGTCGCCGAGCCGCAGAGGCTCGAGGTCGATGACCGGAATTCGTATGTTCGAAGCCATGGCTACTCTCCCGTCCATTCGGGGGGACGTTTTTCGAGAAAGGCGTCGATGCCTTCCTCTGCGTCGTGCGTCATCATGTTCCGCACCATCACCTCGCTGGCATAGCGATAGGCGTCCTCCAGCGGCAGGTCGAGCTGACGGTAGAACGCTTCCTTGCCGATCCGGAGCGTCAACGGCGATTTAGAGCCGATCCGGCGGCACCAGGTTGCGATCTCCGAATCCAGCGCATCCGCCGGCACGACCTTGTTGACCAGCCCGGCGGTGCGCGCCGTCTCGGCGTCCATCATCTCTCCCGAAAGCAGCATCTCCATGGTCTGCTTTCGGCCGATGTTGCGGCTGATCGCGACCATCGGCGTCGAACAGAACAGTCCGATATTGACGCCCGGCGTCGCGAACATCGCGGTGTCGGCCGCCACGGCGAGATCGCAAGTCGCGACGAGCTGGCAGCCGGCGGCGCTCGCCGGGCCGTGAACACGGGCGATGACCGGCTGCGGCAGGCGGGTGATGGCCAGCATCATTTTGGAGCAGCGTGCGAAAAGAGCTTCGTAGGCGACGCGTTCCGGCGTTGCGCGGACCTCGCGCAGGTCGTGTCCCGCGCAGAAGGCGGGGCCGTTGGCGGCGATGACGACGGTACGGACCGAACTGTCCTCCGCGATACTCGCGAATGCCTCGATCAACTCGGCCATGAGCGGCATCGACAGCGCGTTGCGGGCCGTCGGACGATTAAGCGTCAGCGTCGCGACGCCGTCGGCGTCTGCGCGCAGCAGGATGCTTTCGTCGCTCTGCATGTCCATCGGTTTGCTCCAGGGTCGTCGCAGCGTTCAGGTTACCGCGTCCAGATGCCGGTCGCCATAAAGGAGCGTGACGTTGATACGGCGGTTTTCGTATCCCGGCTTGAACCGGATGGTATCGGTCGCGTGGAACAGGTCGGAATTGAAGATGACCGCCCGGTTCTGGCGGTGCGGGACGACGACGCTCCCGCGGCTGTGTTCGGCGATGAAAGCGTCTACCTGCGTCTTGTCTGTCGAATTGTAGTCGGCGAACGTCCAGTCGAGCGGGCATTCCGCCTTGCGAAGCACGAGCCCGCCCGCCTCGGGCGCGAGGTTCGCTTCGTCCGGCGTAATCCAGAAATTCACGTTCACGGCGGCGAAATCGGCATGGGTCGCGATCCCGGGAATCTCGCTGTCGTACTTGAATGCCCATAGGTGGCGCACCGGGAAATTCCGGAAGACCCCCGGCAGAGCCGTCCGCAGCTCTTCGGCGATCTGCAGGACCAGCGGGGCGGCGAAACCGTCGTCGCGCATCGCGCCGATATAGCCTTCGGAATGATAGAAATCGTGCCACATCGTGGTTTCGAGGCAGTATCGCCGTAGATTCTCTAGTGCCTCGCTCCGGAGAAGGCCGTCGACATGGCAGATGCCGGGCTCGTTTTCGAAATAGGCCGTCGTGATCGCGTCCGCGTCGAGGTCGGGGTTTATCG
>JAYQUR010000292.1:0-4609 GCA_038148075.1 Alphaproteobacteria bacterium
GCCTACGCCGGTGTTTTGCCCGGACGAGCTCCGAGCCGAGATCGATGCCATGAACAGGTTCGTGCTGGAAAACGTCAACAACGGCGTGAACCGCTGCGGCCGGTCGACATCCCAGGAGGCATACGACGAGGCGTTCGAAAAACTGTTCGAGGCGCTCGACGCGCTCGAAGAACGTCTCGGTCGCCAGCGTTATCTGATCGGCAATCGAATGACTGAAGCCGATTGGCGGCTTTATCCGAACCTGATCCGGTTCGACCCGGTCTACTACGTCGGCTATCGCTGCAACCTCCGTCGGATCTCGGACTACCCGAACCTCTCCAACTATCTTCGCGAACTTTACCAGACGCCGGGGATCGCCGACGTGAGCGACATCGAAGGCATGAAGGCCGGAAGCTTCGGCAAGGCCGGGCCCATCGGCTGGGACGGGATCATTCCGCGCGGCCCGGAAAACACCCTGATGCAGCCTCACGACCGGGATCGTTTCGCCTTAGCCGCATAGCGCCCCGGCGCGCCGTTGGCGGCGCTCCCGATTTTGCTACACTGACGGCCGGGCGCGCTGCCCGATTCGCAACAGGGAGATTCGCCATGCTTGCCAGATCATTCGTCGCTGCCGCGGTGCTCGCGGCATTCCCCGTCCTCGCGTCGGCCGGAACGCTCGACGACGTTCGACAGCGCGGAAGCCTCAACTGCGGCATCAATACCGGCCTCGCGGGATTCGCGGCGCCCGACGACAAGGGAGCCTGGCAGGGCTTCGACGTCGACTTCTGTCGCGCAGTCGCCGCCGCCGTCCTCGGCGATGCGTCGAAGGTCAAATACACGAATCTGACGGCCAAGATCCGCTTCACCGCGCTGCGTTCCCGCGAGATCGATCTGCTGTCCCGCAATACGACCTGGACGTTCAGCCGAGATGCGGACCTCCAGACCAGCTTTCTCGGCGTCAACTATTACGACGGCCAGGGTTTCATGGTGCCGAAAAAACTGGGGGTCGCGTCCGCGAAGCAACTCGACGGCGCATCCATATGCATCCAGACCGGCACGACGACGGAACTGAACCTCGCGGAGTATTTCCGCCTCAACAAGATCCGCTATGAGCCCGTGCCCGTCGAAACCGCGACGGAAGCGCGGACGGTCTATCTGGCGGGCCGGTGCGACGTCTACACGACCGACGCGTCGGGTCTTGCGGCCACGCGCGCTTCGACCGACGCGCCGGCGGATCACGTGATCCTGCCGGAAATCATCTCGAAGGAGCCGCTGGGCCCGCTCGTCCGCCAGGGAGACGACCAATGGGCCGACATCGGCCGCTGGGTCCTGAATGCGCTGATCGCGGCTGAGGAGCTGGGGATCACGTCGGCCAACGTCGCCGAAAAGGCGAAGGGAACGAACAACCCGGAAATCAACCGCCTGCTCGGCAAGGAAGAACTGCAGGGCCGGGCGTCGCTCGGTCTCGCGGCTGACTGGGCGGTAAAGATGATCTCGCAGGTCGGCAATTACGGCGAGATATTCGAGAAGCATCTCGGGAAGAACACGCCGCTCGCCATCGAGCGCGGCCTGAACGCACAGTGGCGCGACGGCGGGCTCCTCTACGCGCCGCCGTTCAGGTAATCCGCTGACCGGTACCGACAGCCGGCTCGTCGAACGATGACGACACTTGCCGCGCCGCGCCTCGCTCGTCTCTGGCACGAGGAGTCGGCGCGCGGCCTGATCGTTCAGCTATTCGCCGTCGTCGCCGTCTTCGCGGGCGCCGCCTGGCTGATCGGAAACGTCATCGCGAACTTCGCGGCGCTCGACAAGACGTTCGGGTTCTCGTTCCTCTGGCAACTCCCCGCCAACTACGACATCAACCAGACGCTGATCGACTACAGCAACACCGACACGCATCTTCGGGCGGCGCTGGTCGGATTGCTCAATACCCTGCTCGTCGCGGTCGTCGGGATCGTCCTCGCGACGGTCCTCGGTATCGCCGTCGGCGTGATGCGCCTCTCCGACAACTGGCTGGTGTCGCGCATCGCCGCGGTCTTTGTCGAGTTCACGCGCAATACGCCGGTGTTGCTGCTGATCCTCCTTTGGCACGGCATCATCATCAATGCATTCCCGCACCCGCGACAGGCAACAGACATCGGCGGCGTCGCGTTCCTCACCAACCGCGGCATCTTCGTTCCCAGACCTGTGTTCGAGTCCGGTTTCTGGGCAGTGCTCGCAGCTATCGGGATCGGTCTCGTCGTGGCCTGTTTCCTGCGCCGCCGGGCGGTTCGCAGACGCGAAGCCACGGGGCGCGAAACGAATTGGGTGCTGCCGGGAATATTGGTCGTTCTCGCGCTCGCCTGTCTCGCCTTCGTCGCTTCCGGCATGCCCGTTTCCGTCGACGTGCCCGAACTGCGCGGCTTCAACTACCGCGGCGGAATAGCGCTCCTGCCGGAGTTCGCGGCGCTGACCTGGGCGCTCGCCTTCTATACGTCCGGGTTCATCGCCGAGATCGTCCGGAGCGGCATCAACGCCGTCGACAAGGGCCAGACCGAGGCCGCCAGAGCCCTCGGCGTCTCCGAGAGCAAAATCCTGCGGCTCGTCGTCCTGCCGCAGGCGCTGCGGGTGATCATCCCGCCCCTCACGTCGGAATATCTGAGCCTTACGAAGAATTCGTCGCTCGCCATCGCCATCGGCTACATGGACCTCGTCGCGACGCTTGGCGGGATCACACTGAACCAGACGGGCCGCGAGATGGAAGCGATGATCCTCGTGATGCTCGTCTATCTCGCCATATCGCTCGCAATCTCGCTTTTCATGAACTGGTACAACCGGCGCGTCCGGCTGGTGGAGCGCTAGGATGGCGGAGCCGACGCCGCGCCGTTACCCGCCCGGCGAACACCCCGATCTGCCGCCGCCGCCCGGCACGACGGGACTTGCGGGTTGGTTGTACGCCAACCTGTTTTCGTCGCCGGCGAACACCGCACTTACCGTCGTCTGCGGCGCCCTGCTCTGCATCTTCGTCGCCCATGCGGTGGACTGGTTCGTCCTCGATGCCGTCGTCTCAGCCGACTCGCGATCGGCCTGCCGCGCGGCGGGCGACGGTGCGTGCTGGGCGGTGGTGCTGGTCCGGCTGGACCAGTTCGCCTACGGCTTCTATCCCGAAGCCGAACGCTGGCGGCCCAACCTCGCCTTCGTGCTGCTGTTCCTCGCGCTCGCACCGATCCTGTTTGACCGGCTGCCGGGACGCCGCCGGCTGCTCTGGTTTTCCGCCGCCTATCCGTTCGTCGCCGCGTGGCTGATCCATGGCGGGCTGTTCGGCCTCGCTGTCGTCGAGACCCGGCTCTACGGCGGGTTCCTGCTGACGCTGGTGATCGGCGTAACCGGCATTGCTGCGTCGTTGCCCCTCGGCATCCTGCTCGCGCTGGGACGTCAGTCGCGATTGCTGGCGATCCGGACGCTGAGCGTCTGCTTCATCGAATTCGCCCGCGGCGTCCCGCTGATCACGCTGCTGTTCGTCGCATCGACGATGCTGAACTACTTCCTGCCTCCGGGGACGACGTTCGACCTTCTAGTTCGCGTCCTCATCATGGTCAGCCTGTTCGCGGCCGCTTACATCGCGGAGGTCGTCCGGGGCGGTCTGCAGGCGATTCCCCGGGGACAATACGAAGCCGCCGAGGCGATCGGGCTTTCCTACTGGCAAACCACCCGGCTGATATCGCTTCCCCAGGCGCTGCGGATCTCGATCCCGGGTATCGTCAATATCTTCATCGGGCTTTACAAGGATTCGACCCTCGTGGTGATCATCGGCCTGCTCGATCCGCTCGGCATCACGCGCGCGATCCTAGCGGACGTGAAATGGAACGGGCTGTCGAACGAGGTTTATCTGTTCGCCGCACTCTTCTTCTTCCTCAGCTGCTTTTCCATGTCGCGCTACGCGATGTGGCTCGAACGCCGGCTCGGGTCCAGCGCTGCCAGGAACATCGCCGCAAAAGCCGAGAGGTCCATGTCGTGAGCGATCGCCCCGCCATCGAAATCAGCGGCCTGCACAAATGGTTCGGCAGTTTTCACGTGCTCAAGGACATAGACCTGACAGTGGCCGCCGGCGAGCGCGTCGTGGTGTGCGGACCGTCGGGTTCCGGCAAATCCACACTGATCCGCTGTATCAACCGGCTCGAAACCCATCAGCGGGGAACCATCGTCGTCGACGGCACGGAACTGACGCACGACCTGCGCGACATCGAGAAGGTGCGCTCGGAGATCGGCATGGTATTCCAGCATTTCAACCTGTTCCCGCATCTCACCGTGCTCGAGAACTGCACGCTCGCGCCGATCTGGGTCCGCAAGCTCCCGAAACCGCGAGCCGAAGAGATCGCGCGTCGATACCTCGCGCGCGTTCACATTCCGGAACAGGCCGACAAGTATCCCGGCCAGCTGTCGGGCGGCCAGCAGCAGCGCGTCGCGATCGCCCGCGCGCTCTGCATGGAGCCCCGGATCATGCTGTTCGACGAGCCGACCTCGGCGCTCGATCCGGAGATGATCAAGGAAGTGCTGGACGTGATGATAGAGCTGGCGGAGGACGGCACGACCATGATCGTCGTCACCCACGAAATGGGCTTCGCCGAACGGGTTGCCGACCGCGTTATCT